>MWBL01000005.1 GCA_002069015.1 Firmicutes bacterium ADurb.Bin300
TGTTATCGTTCCGGTTATGGAAGGCGCCGCTGTAAAGGCATACGTAAATCTTGCAACAAACAAGGCTTATGAATATTCAGGCGGCAAAGGTATAGAGGTTGCGCTTATATCAGATTCCAATGTGGATTCCATGAGGGATATTTTCAAGGAAGCTGTCGCCTCGACTGATGAAGAGCTTATGGAGAAGTTCTTTATGGAAGAAGAGCTTACTCCCGAGGAAGTGTTAAAGGGACTCGCAAACGGGGTGCTTGCCGGCGAGATTTATCCCGTATTTGCCTGTTCGGGAACAAATCCGGACGCAGTTGATATTATGCTCGACATTCTTTCCGAGATCGCCCCTGTAGCATCAACGGCAAAAGAGGTCGCGATTAAAGCAAATGATGAGACGACGGAGCTTGCCTGTGATGAAAACGGACCCCTTGCCGCCGTCTGTTTTAAGACTATTGCGGACCCGTTTGTTGGCAAGATGTCGTTTTTCAAGATTGTTTCAGGCAAAATATCGTCCGACACTCCGATTTATAATGCCGCTACCGGAGAAACGGAAAGAATGGGAAAGCTCCTTTTCGTTAAAGGAGCAAAGCAAGAGGAGACCGCTGTTGTAGGAGCAGGCGATATCGCGGTTCTTACGAAGCTTTCAAATACAAACACGGGCGACACGATTTGCTCTTCAAAGGGAATCCTTAAACTCAAAGGAGTTGACTCCCCCGCCCCCTGTCTTTCTATGGCGGTAAAAGCACGCAAAAAGGGCGACGAAGAAAAAATCGCTTCGGGTCTCAGGAAGCTGATGGAAGAGGATCCGACCATAAAATTCGGAACAAGCGACGAAACGAGGGAGCAAATTCTTTCAGGGTTAGGTGAGCAGCATCTTGATATTATCGTCAATAAGCTCAAGAACAAATTTGGGGTAGAGGTTGACCTTACGGTCCCGAGAGTCGCTTACAGAGAGACGATACGCAAGGTTGTTGACAAGCAAGGCCGCCACAAGAAACAATCCGGAGGACATGGTCAGTTCGGCGATGTATATATTCGTTTTGAGCCTTATTCGGGTGAGGAGGACTTCGTTTTTACGTCCGACGAGGTTGTAGGCGGAGCTGTTCCGAAGAATTATTTTCCTGCGGTTGAAAAAGGACTTCGGGAATGCATAGCAAAGGGAATGGTTGCCGGGTACCCTATGGTCGGAATTAAGGCGGCGCTCCACTTTGGTTCCTATCACCCGGTAGATTCCTCTGAAATAGCCTTCAAAATGGCGGCCCAGCTTGCTTTTAAGGCGGCAATACCGGAAGCGGACCCCGCAATCCTTGAACCCATAGGCACGGTGAAGGCGTATATGCCGGACGATAATCTCGGCGATATAATGAGTGATATTACAAAGCGTCGAGGCAGAGTTTTGGGCATGGGCGCCGCGGGCGAGCCCAAAATGCAAGAGCTTGTTGCAGAGGTACCGATGGCAGAAATGGGCGACTTTTCTACGGTATTGCGCTCCGTAACTCAAGGAAGAGGACACTTTTCAATGGAATTTGCTCGCTATGAAGAGGCGCCGGGAAACATTGCACAAAAGGTTATCGAGGATGCTAAAAAAGCACAGGAAGAATAATTACAAAAACATTTTACCGCTCTTCGTTTGACGAAGAGCGGTTTTTGTTCCACGTGGAACAACCTTATCGTAACATGTCCTATGTTTCACGTGGAACAAGTAAAAAACGCCCAAAGAGCAGCCGGTTAGAGCTGCTCTTTGGACTGTGGATGTGGGGTGTGAAAGAGAAAGATATGGCTGTTTATATAAACCCCGAGGGAAAGGGTTATATAGCTTGGCTGTAAACGGGTGTGACCGATTTCGGTATTCTTACGACATATTCAATATATTCATCTGTCTCACTCTTAGCGGTGTCGGCCTCAATTCCCGCCCTGCGTATGGCATCTACCGCGTGATTGAGCGTGTTTATAAAAATTCTCAAATCTCTGTAGGATTTTACTGAGGGACCCTTGTGCTCATCGTTTTTTTTGAGCATTTGGGCTATTAATCTGTCCGTCTCGGATACGGTAAGTCTCTTGTCTACAATTATAGATAAGGCGCGTTGCCTTGAGGCGTTGTCGGGGAGCTTCAAAAGCGCCCTTGCGTGCCTTTCCGTGAGCTTAGCCTCGGAAATTTTGTTTCGTATATTCTCGGTAAGCTGTAAAAGTCTTAATTTGTTAGAAAGAGTCGACTGTGCTTTACCTAGGCTTTTTGCCACTGCCTCCTGGCTCATATTGTGTTCGCTCAACAGCTTTTCTATAGCAACAGCCTCTTCAAAAAAATCAAGGTCCTGACGCTGAATGTTCTCTATTACCGCAAATAGTGCCGATTGCGCATCAGTTGCATCCATTATTATGCTTGGAACTCTTGTCATTCCGATGATTCTTGCCGCGCGCAGCCGCCTTTCTCCCGAAATCAACTCGAAATTTCCATCAGTTGCGGGGCGAACTGTAATAGGAAGAAGCATTCCGTTTAATCTTATGGATGAAGCGAGACTTTCAAGCTCTCCGTAGTCGAAATGAACTCTTGGCTGGTTAGGATTGGGATAGATGTTTTCGTGAGGGATCATCATTATCTGCCCGCCTGTTTTCAGCTTTGATGCTGTTTTAAGCATTAAATCACTTCCTTGCTTGTCCGCTTTCCAATAACACAATATCATAATAAAACAAAAAAACAAAGCATTTTCGTTCGCCCGAAAGTGCCTTGCTTTTCTGTGTTTTTCCAAAATCACAAAGGAAATTTTGAAATTTGTGTCGATGTTCTCGGATATTTTGGTGAGGTTTGCGATATTTTTCTGATAACAATTATACTTCTTTTCATATATCCGCTCAGCTCGTATTCAAATAAGTCCTGAGTTTTACCCGAAAGCGTTGAAATTGCATTTTGAGCTTCCTTAAGCTCCCTATTGACATCGCCCTTATATGGAGCGAAAACACCGCCGACTTTAGTAAGAGGCAGACAGTATTCCGCTAAAACCCTCAAATCTGCGACGGCTCTGGAAACAACCAAATCATACTTTTCGCGAAAAAGAGGGTTCTTTCCGGCGTCCTCGGCTCTTATGTGTATTATTTCAGGCTTAAGCTCGATTTTTTCGCAGGCTTCTTTGACAAATTGTAATTTTTTATTCGTTGAGTCCATTAGCGTAAGCGAAAGATCCGGGCGGGCGATAAGCAGGGGAACGCCGGGAAAGCCTGCACCTGTGCCTACATCAATAACCGATGACGCAGGTTTAATATCAATATATTTCAAAAGCGCAAGACTGTCCGCAAAGTGCTTTACCGCAATCTCGGAATCATCTGTTATAGCTGTCAAATTAACCTTTTTGCCGTATTCGATCAGAAAATCGGCATACTTGGCAAATTTGACGGGAGCGCCTTCGGGTAAAGCTATATTAAGCTGTGTCAGAGCAGATAATAAAGCCTTATAAAAAATATCGGTCATTTTATCGCAGCCCTCGTAAGCATCTTTATTAAGTACACATTATGCCGAAATCGCGTGAAACTTCTTTTTCGCAACACTTGCGAGCAAAGCGGCACAAACAGCGGCAATTAAAGAAAAGAAACCTATCGCGGACGGCAGGGCTATGCGTGATACTTGTTCAAGGCTCAACCCTTCACCGCCGTTGGCATTCAAGCTAAAGAGAATAAAACCTCCCGCGTAAAGACCGAAAAAACCCATAGCGCCAAGTATACCGAAAAGTGAAGCCGCACTTTGCTTTATTACCATTACTTCACTGATCCAGTCAAATTTCGGAAAAAGAATATTGCAAAGCATTCCCCAAAGAGCGGTAAACAGCTGAAAAATTATTCCGGCAAGCAGGATAAGAAGGGATTCCCAAGATGAACAACCAAGTCTGAAAAAGCAAGCCACAGAAATCAGTACGACGGGTATTGCTCCCCACGCAAGGTTGAAGGCGATTTTTGGAACAATGATGTCGTAATAACCCAGCGGCATTGACTTAAGAAGGGGAAAAGCCTTTCCCTCAAGTGAGAGCGAACAGCAAGCTGTATCGTTAGTAGTAACAAGAAAACCGATAACAGCTCCGATTATTACAGGGAGAAGGGAATCTAAAGGTATGTCAAAACCCGTAGGGCTGTGGTTATTAACGGCTGTTTGAAGAAGCGATGTAATTACCGAAGGTCCTTTAATAACGAGTGCACCCGCGAAAATAATCATAAATATGCTGCCAAGCCCGCTGTTCATTATATAGTTAACAGACGAAAAGAACCGTTTAAATTCCTTGATAAACAGCGCTTTTCTCGGGGATGCCGCCGTCAGATGCCTTTGCTTATAAATATACTTTCCCGCAGAGCCCTTGTTCTTAGTCGCAATTTTAATAAAAGATCGGGAAATCAATAGGGTTATAATCGTCACCGAGACCAAGCTTATAAAAAGCAGTGCGATTAAGGAGGGCAGGTCTTTTTCTGCAACAGATTTTCCGAAAAGAAAAAGGGGAGGGAAGACTTTTCTGAGGGAATCCGTAAGCTCGGCGCCCCGGGCGACAAGCCTTGTCAATATTTTTTGAAGATTTGTATAAAGCCCCATAAACGAAAAGAAAAAGGCAAGCATAAATACCGTTGAAAACAACTTTTTTCGTTTTAGATTAGAGATAAAAAGGGCAAGCAGCCAGCCGCCCGCCGCGGAGAGCGACAGCGAAAGCAGGGACAGGAATAAGCCGCCGAGAATTAAATAAACTAAAATGACCGCATCAAAGCCAACCCTGAAAAAATACACAGCCGTGGCGGGGATTAAGGTAAACGCTCCATATAAAATGTTAACCAGCAGCACGGCGGTAATTCTTGAGAGCACAACATAGACAGCCGGTACGGGCATAGAGAGCAACAGCTCATTATCATTAGCCTCATAAAGTTGTTTTTCGGTTATAAAAATGCTTCCGATAAACATAAGGAAAAAAGCCATAAGACCTATTAAAACAAAGTAAACCAAATCAAGCCCGTTTTTCACAAGAGGTTCGCATAGCTGCATAGCCACAACCCCGAAGAAAAAAAGCATACAGCCGATAAGATAAACGGTTAATAAGCCTATAAAAAGTTTTTTAATTAAAGTTTTAGAGCCTTTTGACCCTGTGACCCTCTTTGTCATAAACATAGTATAAAACAAGGCGCGCAGTTGAATAAAAAGCAAAGTCTTAAACATTTTCCACCAACTCCAAAAATACATCCTCGAGAGAGGCGTTTGCCGTCACCTCTTCGGTTTTGCCATGCACGATTAATGCTCCGTTTCTGATTATGGCAATTTTGTCACAAAGCTTTTCGGCGACTTCCAAAACATGAGTGGAGAAAAAGATTGCCCCGCCCGAGCTGCAAATATCTTTCATAAGCTGCTTTAAGGTATGGGACGCTTTCGGATCAAGTCCGACAAACGGCTCGTCAAGAAGCATAAGACGCGGCTTATGTATCAGCGCGCTTATAACAACAAGCTTTTGCTTCATTCCGTGTGAATATTCCGAGATGGGCTTTGCAAGGTCCGCCGTCAATTCAAAAATATCACTGTATTTATTAATAAGCGTATTTCTTTCATTCTCGCTCACGCCATAGATGTCGGCGATAAAGTTAAGATACTTAATTCCGCTCAGAAACTCATAAATTTCGGGATTATCGGGGATATAGGCTATACGCTTTTTGACCTCAATCGGATTTTCCTTTATTGAGATACCGTCCACATATATTTCACCCTCATCGAAATTCAATATTCCGGCACAGCATTTAATGGTAGTAGTCTTGCCTGCGCCGTTATGACCGATGAATCCGTATATCTCGCCCTTGTTTATGTGAATAGAGAGCGCATCGACAGCCTTTTTATTACCGTATATTTTAGTTAAATTATCAATTGTTAACAAAAAATCACTTCCAAATTATGATTTGTCTATTGTATTACAGAAATTGCCCTTTGTCAAACAAAACAATTGACAAACAAGGGGGCGTTTGTTAGAATTAGGCTTATTAAAATAAGGTGTCTTGGGGTTGGTGAAAAAAGATGAATCAAGACCTTGTGTTGATTCTTGACCTTGGGGGAGAGGATAATTCGAGGGTTGTCAGAGCGGTTAGGGCTTTAGGTGTTTACAGTGAGGTTAGAGCTCACAACATAACCAAAAAGGAGCTTCTTGAGATTAAAAACCTTAAGGGGATTATCCTAAACGGCGGGAAAAACAGGATAGTAGAAGGGAAGACAATATTTGAAAAGAGGTATATCCATACAATCGGTGTTCCGGTGCTTTCCATCGAGCACAGTTCACCGTATTGCAATCCCGATATTGGCAAGCTTCCGAAAAAGGACTCAGAGCTTTTAGCGCTTTTGGAGCCGTTTCTCTTTGAAAAATGCAAAGCACAGCCGAATTGGAATATGAAAAACTTCGTTAACGACCAGATAGAGCTTCTTCGTAAACAGATAGGGGAGGAAAAGGTCTTGCTGGCGCTTTCGGGCGGGGTTGATTCCTCCGTAGTGGCGGCACTTCTTTTCAAGGCGGTAGGGGACAGACTCCACTGCGTACACGTCAATCACGGTATGCTGCGCAAGGGCGAGAGCGAGCAAGTAATAGAGGTTTTTGAAAAGCAGTTCGGCGTAAATTTAATTTATGTTGATTCCCGGGAGCTTTTTCTTAACAAGCTTAAGGGTGTAAGCGACCCCGAAAAAAAGCGTAAAATAATAGGAAGGGAATTTATCACGGTTTTTGAGCAAGAGGCAAGAAGGCTTGACGGTATACGCTTTTTGGGACAAGGCACTATTTATCCGGATATAGTTGAAAGCGGTACAAAAACAGGCAAGGCGGTAAAAGCTCACCACAATGCCGGCGGTCTGCCGAAGGATCTGAAATTCGAGCTTGTAGAGCCTCTTAAGTATCTTTTCAAGGACGAGGTTCGCGCCTGCGGCAAGCAGCTTGGGTTGCCCGATGATATGGTTTTTCGTCAGCCGTTCCCGGGACCCGGTCTTGGTGTGCGCTGCTTAGGCGAAATAACAAGAGACAGGCTTGAGGCTGTCAGGGAGTCCGACGCCATACTTCGTGAGGAGTTCGGCAAAATCGGTCTTGACAGAAGGGTTTGGCAGTACTTTACGCTAATACCCGACATTAAATCAGTTGGTGTTAAGGATGGCGAAAGGTACGAGGGCTGGGCAGTAATAATCCGAGCGGTAAATACCGTCGACGCCATGCAGGCAACAATCGAACCCCCGCACGCAAAGGTTCTTCAAACCATAACAAACCGAATTCTCAACGAGGTCAACGGCGTAAACAGAGTTCTTTATGATTTAAGCCCCAAGCCCCCGGCGACGATCGAGTGGGAATAATCACACAAAGCCTAAAAACTCAGTGTTTATACGGGTTTTCGGACTTCGTCCACCCCTTTTGATAACGATTTGATAACAATCCTTAGAGCGACCATTATTCTATACCCCCAATGGCTTGTGGGTTATCAGAATAATCATCGCGTGGTTGTTACCAACAAATAAATCTGTATTAGACGATTAAAAAGCCCTTAACTGTGGATTACCTCAGTTAAGGGCTTTTTGTCGTCTTCTTAGTCGGGTTTCAACCGGTCTTTGAATGCTTCGACCATTGCATCGCTCAGTTCTTGGGACGTAACCTTTACCCATCCGCCCGTTGTGTCGAACTTAGGATAATGGTAACGCCATTGGTCATAGGCGTCCTTGTCGATCTCGCCAGAATTGATTTTGGCTTTCTGCTCGTTCCAAGCGGCAAGCATACGAATAACCTCTGCGGCATCCTTGCCTTTATCTGCATTAACTTTAAGGCAGAGTTCCCCATCAGCCTCGCTGACGGTAATGCCGTAAATGTCCTCAAGGGCAAACAGCGTGTGCATTAACCCTATGTAACTGTCAATGTCAGGCACATTCAAGGCTTCGGGTGCTACATCCAAAACCTGTGCCAATGTCGCTGTAATATCCGCTTTTGGAGTGCGAGAGCCGGTTTCATACTGTGCCATACGAACATCAGCAGACTTATCGGGGAAACCGATCTGCAAACCGAGATATTTCTGTGTCATTCCACGTAGATTGCGGAAAAAGTGAATTCTTTCGCTAATAGCCATAAAAAGCACCTCTTTTCAAGCGTTCGTACACAGTATAGCAGAAATGTTTAGTGCCGTCAAGAGGAATATAAACAAAAATGTTTAATATTTTTCTTGCAAGCCACTTGACAAAAGCAAATTTGCTTAGTATAATGATAATACCCACTAAGCAAATACGCTTAGTGTCAGAAAATCTCCTTACAACTATGCATAAATATTCCGATTTATAACGTTATGTGGGAGGGCGTTTTCAATACAACTGAATGACCGTCCAAGTGGGATATGATTTTGCCAAGACCTCCGAGTGGCGACGGAGTGAGCGAAACAACGCCGCTGAAAAAAGCAGGGGTAGGAACGGCACTTGGGTAGAAGGGCACACCAACGAACTAATGAAGAAAGGAGGACAACCTATGGGACAACAGTTTATGCGAGTGGAAGAAGTCGCTGAGATCCTCGACGTTTCGACCTCTTATGCCTACAAGGTCATACGGGAACTGAACGAGGAATTGAAGCGCAAAGGCTTTATTACCATCTCAGGAAGAATCAATCGAGAATATTTTAATGAAAGGCTGTACGAAGCCAGAAAGGAGAATAAAAATGCCTGTTTATAAGAATGAAGAAAATGGCACCTGGTATGTTTTAACCCGATACTTGGATTGGAAGGGCGAACGCAAGCAGAAATGTAAGCGTGGCTTTGAAACCAAGCGTGAAGCGCAGGAGTGGGAGCGAGTATTCCAACAGCAGAGTGCCGCTGATATGGATATGAACTTCACCGCCTTTGTGGAGTTGTATATCAAAGATATAAAACCCCGATTAAAGGAAAATACTTGGCTAACCAAAAAGCATATCATTGAAACCAAGATTTTACCCTACTTTGAAAAGAAAAACGTCAGCGAGATCACCACAAAGGATGTAATCGCCTGGCAGAACGAACTTCTTGCTTTCCGTGACGAAAACAAGAAGCCGTACTCACAGACCTATCTCAAAACCGTCCACAATCAGCTCAGCGCCATTTTCAACCACGCTGTAAGACACTATGACCTTCGCTCCAATCCCGCCGCAAAAGCCGGTAACATGGGCACAGAGGAACGTAAGGAAATGAAGTTTTGGACGAAAGACGAGTATAAGAAGTTTGCTGATGAAATGATGGATAAGCCCGTTTCCTATTATGCGTTTGAAATGCTGTATTGGTGCGGCATCCGTGAGGGCGAATTGCTCGCTCTGACTGCGGGAGACTTCGACTTTGAAAAAGGTACAGTCACAATCAATAAATCTTATCAGCGCTTGCACGGCGAGGATGTAATTACCACGCCGAAAACAAAGAAAAGCAACCGCACAATTAAAATGCCGCAGTTTCTCTGTGAGGAAATGCAGGATTATATCGGTATGCTGTACGGTTATAAAAAGAAAGACCGTATTTTCCCGATTTCAAAGAACTATCTGCACCGTGAAATGGATCGTGGCTCAAGAGCCGCAGGGGTGAAGCGTATCCGCATTCACGACTTGCGACACAGCCATATTTCCCTACTCATAGATATGGGATTTTCTGCGGTTGCAATCGCTGACCGAGTAGGTCACGAAAGCATTGAAATCACTTACCGTTATGCACACCTATTCCCGTCCAAGCAGACGGAAATGGCAAAGAAACTTGAATATGAAAGGAAAGATATTGAAAATGTCAGCTAAAAATCTTGACCGTCACAACCGTTGGAGAAGCAAATCAATCGCTTTCAGAATGTCACCGCAGGAGGCCGATATTTTGGATAGCAACGTCAGATTATCGGGACTCACAAAACAAGATTATCTTTGCGCCCGTGCCTTGCAGCAGGAAATCACGGTGGTAGGCAATCCGAGGGTGTATAAGGCTCTCCGCAATGAACTCGCTGCCGTCCTCGATGAACTGAAACGCATCGAGGACGGTGTCGGAGTTCACGATGATCTGCTCGACCGCATTGAGCAAATCAACACCACACTATACGGAATGAAGGAGTGAAAGGATGGCTTATAAAACCGAAAAGACTGTTCCCGACGTATCTGTTGGCGCAGATACGGAACAGCCTTCTGAAAAATATACTGCACATATTATAACCGAAAGCTCCTCCAATTTCAATAATTTTGAGCAAATTTTAAAAAGGAGGTAACGCCTATGGCGGAATTAAAAATCATCAGTATGGATGAAGTTGTCGTCGAAGAAGTGGAATGGCTGTGGTATCCCTATATCCCGTTCGGGAAATTGACCATTATTCACGGCGACGGCGGCGAAGGTAAAACGACGCTCATACTGCGATTGGCGGCTTTGTTGTCAAGGGGAGCAAAACTCCCCTGCGACGACACCGAGCGTGAGCCGATCAAGGTAATATATCAAACCGCAGAGGATGGACTTGGTGATACCATCAAACCCCGACTTCTTGCCGGTGATGCAGACTGCTCACAAATCAAGGTGATTGACGAGTCAGAAGCGGCGCTGACGATGCTTGATGAGAGAGTGGAAAAGGCGATTGCGGAAACAGGCGCACGGGTAATTATCTTAGATCCGATGCAAGCCTATATCGGCGCAAGGGTGGATATGAACCGAGCAAACGAAGTCCGTACCATTCTCTCTCAGCTCGGCAGGATCGCTGAGAAATATAGTTGTGCGATTATCCTTGTAGGGCACTTGAATAAGGCGCAGGGCAACAAATCCAATTACAGAGGTCTTGGCTCGGTGGACTTTCAAGCAACGGCGAGAAGTGTGCTTGTTGTCGGCAGAGTAAAGGACAAGCCTGAGATACGAGTGGCGGCGCATCAAAAATCGTCCCTCGCACCGGAGGGTAAACCCATCGCTTTTGAGCTGAGTGAAGCCAACGGTTTCCTATGGCTCGGCTACTATGATATTTCTATCGACGATCTACTCAGCGGTATCAGCCGTGAGAAGAAATCCGATATGGCTGAAAGCCTTATCGTTGACTGCCTATCCGACGGAAGGTATCCGCAACAGACCTTGCTGCAAAAAGCAAAGAGTATGGGTATCTCCAAACGGGTGCTTGATGAAGCAAAGAAAACGCTGAACGTGCGGTCTGTGAAGGAAGGCAGTCAATGGTATTGGCTACTACCCGAAGCAAAAGAGTACAGCGACCTGTAAGGTTGCAACATTGCAAAGGTGCGGGACTTTCGCAATCTTGCAATGTTCTTTTTCGGCAGGTATGCCAATACGAAGTTTAGGCGGGGTGCAGGGTGCCCTTTTCAAAGGGCGGCTCTGCTGGGGTGTTGTCCGCAGACAACGGGGCAATGCCCCACACCCCCTCGGAGAGCCCACGACATCTTTACAGCCGAAGTGCTGAAAGTGTCATAGTGGGTTACACACTTTGAAAAAGTTGTGTAACAGCGGCTCCCGTAAGTTCGCCAACAGAAAGGAAGTGAGAACGGATGGCGAAAGAAAATTTTTGTGTCGCCCGTGTCGAAACCCGCACAAGAGCATCGGTGGGCAAGTTTGAGCGACACATCGAACGTAAAAATGAAAGCTACGAAAATATGAATGTTGACCTATCTCGCACTCCGATGAACGTGAGTTATAAGAGCTGCGGTGAGTTGACCTACAACGAATATCTTGAGGAATTGATTGCCGCAGGAACGGTATCGCTAAAAGGTCTGAAACCCGATGCATCTGTTTTTGACGAAATGATTATGGATGTAAATACCGATTATTTCGACCAGAACGGCGGCTATGAATATGCTTGCCACTTCTATGAAGAAGCGTTCCACTTTGCCGAAAAAATATACGGGAAGGACAATATTATCTCTGCTGTTATGCACGCTGATGAATTGAACGTGGCTATGACCGAGAAATACGGCAGACCGATTTACCACTACCACCTGCACATTATGGCTTTGCCGGTGGTGGATAAAGAGGTGCGCTGGACAAAGCGTTGCAAAGATCCGGAGCTTGTAGGAAAGGTCAAAGAGGTTATTCACCAAGTCAGCCATTCAAAGAAATGGCGGTCCGAAAAGGCGGTTGATGAAGATGGAAATCCCATCCTCAATAGCAAAGGGAAACAGATTTATCACGCTTCTTACAGTATTCTGCAGGACAAATTTTTTAAGCATATGCAGGACGCAGGCTTCACAGGTTTTGTTCGTGGAGATCGTGGCAGTACCGCCGAAAACCTGACCTCGCTTGAATATAAAATCAGGCAAGACCAAAGGCGGTTGGCCGAACTTTCCGAGCAGATCGCAAGCGAACAAGTGCGTTATGACGATAATCATAATGCTTTTATGACCTTTGCAGAAATTGACGGCTCAGGCAAAAAATCGCTCACCGGCAAATACACCGTTTCGGCAGATGATTATGAAAAGCTGACCACCCTTGCCAAACGAAGCTATTCGGCGGTCTCAGAAGCAAAGAAATTGCAAGAGGAAAACCGATATTTATCACGCCGAATATGGTCGCTTCAATCGGAAGTATCACAACTGCGGCAGGCTCTATCGGAGCTTACAGAAAAATGCAGATCGTATCTGGAAGCGCTGAAAGCGGCGCCGAAAGCCGTTAAGGAGTTTATAGACGGTATCCTTGAACGCTTCAAAAAACAGGAAAAGAAGATCGAATATAAGCCGATTCCTGCTCCCAAAACAAACACCCAAGAGCGTGGGAAACGCTCAAAAAATAAAGATTATGAAAGGTAGGACAACACAATGAAACAGCATTTCACAGACGAAAGAACGGGTATCAGCTACACCTTGCGGGGAGATTATTATCTGCCTGACCTTGCATTACCCGCCGAAGAACAAATCGTAGTCGGCATTTGGGGACAGCGGCGCTTGCGGTATATCAAGGCGCACCGCAAAGGTTTTTATACAACCTTGCTCACAAAATGCGAGCTGAACAGACACCTTGCCGATGTAAACAAGCAGGCTGAGGATATGTTTTTTCGGCTTGTAAAACAGATGGCAGAGAGTGAGGGTGTTACCGAAAAACTCAAAGCAGATAATCAAATGGAGTGGGTTGCTCGGATGAATAATATCCGTAGCAGAGCCTCAGAAATCGTGAATCACGATATAATTTATAACTAACCGATGTACGGCGGCAGGGAGATTTACTTCTCTCTGTCGCTATTTTTTGTTACTTTTCTAAAATATATTGACAAATCTTCTCTAATGCGTTAGAATAATAGTGACCTCTAACAGATTAGAAAAAGGAGCGTTTACTATGAATACACCGAAAGTGTTTGAAAGTGAATATCGTTTTTGCCTGATTTTGTGGGAGAACGAACCCGTAAGAACTACAGAATTAGTAACTCTGTGCCAAGATCAACTCGGATGGAAGCCTACGACCACCTATACGGTTATCAAACGGCTCTCCGAACGTGGTATTTTGGAAAACAACAATAAGATTGTCACTTCACTTGTAAGTAAAGACCAAGTACAGGCAGCCGAGATAAATGAAATGGTAGAAAAGACCTTTGAGGGTTCCTTGCCGGCGTTTATTGCTGCTTTCACGAAACATCAAAAAATCTCCGATGCCGAGATTGATGCGGTTCAGCAGATGATAGATCGTTATAGGAAAGGAGAATCAAAATGAGTGAGTTCTTCTTAACTATTGTCAATATGAGCATATCGGCAAGCTGGATAGTTCTTGCTGTGTTGCTTTTGCGTTTGCTTCTCAAGAAAGCACCAAAATGGATTACTGTGCTTCTTTGGGGTATTGTTGCTGTCAGACTGATTTGCTCTTTCACGATTGAAAGTGTAATGAGTTTGATACCCAGCGCAGAAACTATCAGCCCGGAAATAATGATGGATGCCACTCCTGAAATCAATTCCGGCATTCCAATTCTTAATAATACGATAAATCCTGTTATCAGTGAGTCTTTTGCTCCTGATCCTGTAACGAGTGCAAATCCGTTGCAAATATTAATTCCAGTGTTGTCGGTCGTATGGGTTGTCGGTACCGCCGTAATGCTCGTATATACCGCAATCAGCTATTTCAAAGTAAAGAGAAAAATCGGCACTGCGGTATTGCTCCGTGATAATATCTTTCAGAGCGAAAGCGTTATTTCGCCTTTTGTCCTTGGACTTATAAAGCCGAAGATATATCTGCCTTTTGGTATGAATGAGCAGGATATGTCCCACGTTATTGCACACGAGCAAGCACATATCCGCCGTAAAGACCATTGGTGGAAACCGTTTGGTTTTCTTATTCTCACGCTTCATTGGTTTAATCCTCTGATGTGGCTTGGTTATATATTGCTTTGTCGTGATATTGAACTTGCTTGTGATGAAAAGGTTATAAAAGAATTGAACACCGAGCAGAAAGCGGACTATTCTCAAGCATTACTTACCTGTAGCGTAAATCGCCGTATGATTGCGGCTTGTCCTCTTGCTTTCGGTGAAGTAGGTGTAAAAGACAGAGTGAGGTCAGTTCTAAATTATAAGAAACCTGCGTTTTGGATTATTGTGGTCGCTATTATTACAAGTGTTGCCGTTGCTGTATGTTTCTTGACAAATCCGACTTCCGATAAACTTAAGAATATCGAAAATAGAACGTTGAACTCAATTTCAGAAGAAACTGTTGCGGTTTGGGTGTCAGATGGAGAAACTTATCATTCAATAAGCACAATTAACGTAGATTTGTTAGAAGAACTTTCAAATATTAAAATCTCTCGTAAAGAAGTATCGCTGAACCGAAGTGAAGATAGAGATGCGAGTCATACACTTGTATTGCAAACAAAGCAAGATACTGAACCTACTATTTACTCATATTTGAAAGGTTTATATATTCACTTTAATTCTGATTTCTCATCAGTTTGGGTGAATGATGGTGTAAAGCCCACACTGAGTTACAGAGTTATCAATCCACAAAAGGCAAAACAGATCTACGAGGATATTGCCAACTTTGCCGGCGACGAAAAACTCATTTGGACTTATCAGCCAATGCTTAGTTTTACGGGACATTCTTTCAGGGGCTTCTCATTCGATTTTGATTACACTCATATCGAAGCCACCTGCACAGGAGGAGAATTCTGTAATCTTGATGTCGCTGGGCAACCATATGGTACTAAAATGCGTTTTGAAAACGAGAATACCGTATATTGGACACCAAAGGAAGCGGTAATTGAAAAGATTCCACAACAATCCGAAGTAACCTTAGAGATTTATAATAATGAAACTCAAGTACACAAGTGTACCATAGTATTTGAGTGTGTTTCCCGAGATACTGCAAAGGCTGAGTTTGAGATTTATTTGAAGGTGCCGGATGGTTTACAAATGGTTTCCACCGATGTAGATATCAAACTTGTAGAACAGAGTTCAATTTCCAATGTCGGCAGTACTGATTCAAGCAATGTTCAAACTTTTGAATCAACAGTATCTTATGCAAATTGGGCAGAAGCAAGCGAAATTTATTTTGGATCACTTAACAAAGACAAAATGGCTATCAGCAGCATTAAACACCTGCCTATCTACAGATTTGATACCTTGAATGATTTGGAACAATTCAAGCAAACATTTGGTGGTATATTTACAATGGATGGCAGTTGGGACGAAGTCCCTTCATTTAATAATGCAACAGCTAAATATGATAGTGCATTTTTTGAAGATAATAGTTTGATCTTAGTTTATGTAAGTGCAAACAATAGCACCCATCGCTTTAAGGTGCATAGCATTGGTTATGATGAAAAATCGTTTTGTGTGCATATTGCAGAAACAACTAACGCCGAAGCAGTAGATACTGCTATGGCTGGATGGTTTGTAACCGTTGCCGTATCTGATGAGCTCATTAAAAACTGTACTGAGTTTGATGCTGACTTGAATAATGGGATTGAATTACTTAATGAAACACATTCACAAGACCAAACTGCAATACATTATCCTAACCATTTGGAATTGTATGAGGTGACGCCGGTCCACGATATTCAAGCAAAATATGATAATGAAGAATTTGTGTATCAAAAGTTGCACTACAAGGTGGCAGACGGAACTTGGTCTTGCGAAGGGTACACATACAAATACCGCTTGGAAATCACAGGAAGATTGAACAATGCAGCTAAAAGCACAACCTATATTGTTTTGAGTAATTCAAAAGATATTACATTTGACCAAACTTGGAAAGCAAGCGGACTTAGTAGTCTGATGAGTGATTATTTTGAACCTAAAGATGCAGTGATCGTTGGATACAAATTGTTTTCTTAATAGCGAAGGCATCGCTTCGGCGGTGCCTTTTTTCTTGTTTTTCGAAACCTCTTGAAATTCTAAGCAAAATAGCTTATAATGTATTCGGTTCCTGTTACACATTATCCACAGTAAAATTATTCTTGTTATCAACGTCGATAACAAATTGATAACAAGGGCGGTTTAACACAGGATAATACAGATACATCGTGTATCAAAAAAATCAAGACTAACGAGAAGCAAAAATACATAAACAGAATTGTTTAGTCTTGGTTGAATGGGAGTAGATTATACGTCTGAAATGTCATGAATGCAGGGTTTGTGGCGCTGAAACATCAGGACACTGTCGATATAATCGTCGGTGTCTTTTAGAACAATTTATGTTTTTCTTTAATGTGTGGTATATATCGTAGTGGTAAATATGAGGAATTCAACACAAGTGTCTAAACCTGGCGTCTCAGGTTCAACAAATAAATCTTCAAGAGTCTTGAAAACAGCGGAAGAAGCTGTTAAAATATTGTTAGCGTAAGCTGGTACAAGCGTTAAAGAATAGGTGCGGGAGTAGAGCGGAAAATGCTAAAGGGATTTGATATCGATTTATATTTTGAGAAGCAATCTGAGCAGATTAAGAAAAGGATTGATGAATTCGGCGGAAAGCTTTATTTGGAGTTCGGCGGAAAGCTTTTCGACGATTATCACGCCTCCCGGGTGCTTCCGGGGTTCAAGCCCGACAGCAAGCTGCAAATGCTCCTGAAAATCAGGGACAGCGTTGAGCTGGTTGTAGTAATTAACGCGGGCGATATCGAGAGTAATAAGATAAGGCGAGATCTCGGAATTTCATATGACAGTGACGTTCTCAGACTTATAGACGAATTCAGAAGCGTCGGACTTTATGTGGGGAGCGTAGTTATTGCTCAATACAGCGGTCAGGCTGTCGCATCCGTTTTTAGGGAAAAGCTCCGAATGCACGGAGTCAAGGTTTTTGTTCATTATCCTATTGAAGGATATCCCTATAATGTGTCAAAAATCGTCAGCGAGGACGGCTTCGGGAAGAACGACTATATAAGTACGGATCGTCCTCTGGTAGTTATGACGGCTCCGGGACCGGGAAGCGGGAAAATGGCAACATGCCTTTCTCAGCTTTATCATGATAATTTAAGGGGGATAAAGGCAGGTTATGCCAAGTTTGAAACCTTCCCGATTTGGAACATTCCGCTCAAGCACCCTATTAATCTTGCCTATGAGGCGGCTACCGCCGACTTAAATGATGTAAATATGATAGACCCTTATCATCTTGAGGCTTACGGGGAAAAGACCGTAAACTACAACCGCGACGTGGAGGTTTTTCCCGTTCTCAATATGATATTTGAAAAAATCGAAGGTAAAAGTCCCTACAAATCCCCGACCGATATGGGCGTGAATATGGCGGGCTATTGTATAAGTGATGACGAGGTTTGCTGCGATGCTTCCAAGGCGGAAATTATTCGCAGGTATTTTGCTGCCCTGTGCGACGCAAGAAACGACAAAAACTTAGAAGAAGCGGTTATAAAGATAGAGAGCCTTATGAATCAGGCGGGGATAAGCGTTGATTACAGAGCGGTTGTCAAGAAAGCTATAGAAAAAAGCGAAATGACCAACAATCAACCCGCAGTTGCTATTGAGCTTCAAAACGGGCAAATAGTGACGGGCAAGACCTCGGAGCTTTTGGGAGCTTCCTCGGCAGCGCTTTTAAATGCCCTTAAAAACATCAGCGGCCAAGCAGACGAGATAACACTTATCGACCCGAAAATCATAGAGCCTATTCAGGATTTAAAAACCCGCTTCCTCGGTAACAGAAATCCCCGACTTCATACAGACGAGGTTTTAATTGCGCTGTCTATGAGCGCTGCCACAAGTCAAAATGCCGCTCTTGCGTTTGCTGCCCTGCCGGCATTGGGCGGTTGTGAGGCTCACTCAACGGTTATGCTCTCGCAAGTGGACAGGGATGTTTACAGAAGACTCGGAATAAATCTTACGTGTGAGCCGCACTATGAAAGAAAGCAGCTGTATCATAAATAAATAGACTGTAGGCAGACAAATAAATCCGCATGCTTGTCTATAGCGTGCGGATTTTCATGCTAAAAACCATCAAACAAATGCAAAGAATCTTTTAGTTATTCCTTTTTCGCAGCTTGATTTCGGGAAGAAGCAAATCGAAGGTATATCCTATGGCTAATGCACCCGCAGCGGTAATTATCAGCTCCGGAATCATATACGATGCGTTATATACTACCGAATAATGCAGCACCGTCTGTGTTTCGGGTGCATAAGCACTCCAAATAGTGACGCCCGATATTATGTGGCACAAATATCTCATGAGCGATGAAGAAACAGAGCCAAATGCCAGCTCAAGAGCGGGCTTGTTTAAGCATTTTCTGAATATTCCCCCAAGCCCTAAAACGCCGAAGGCCGCTATATAATCCGAAAAAGCAAGTATTATCATCGCGCCTATACCACTCACATAGCTGAAATTTTTGGCACCGAGTATCATTTGTACCGCTCCCAAGACAATTCCTGTAATAAGTCCTTGCTTTGTGCCGTGGCGGTAAGCTATAAGGATAATCGGAAGCTGACTCATAAGTGTTACCGAACCGCCGAAAGGCAACTTGTACACGGCAAAAACGCTAAGGACGGTAGACAAGGCAATCATAACGGCACTTTCAACAAGTATTCGTGTTTTGTTCATTGTTGAGCCTCCTTACTTTCAACAAGTATTCGTGTTTTGTTCATTGTTGAGCCTCCTTCAAAATTTAAATCGCCAAGCGAATGATGCTTGGCGATAAAAGTTTTGGAATTGTTCCATACTCCCTTCGTCGGCATTATCCGAATCAGGTTAAAGGGTCAAAGGCATAACAGCCTTTATCTCAGCCGATTTATATCAGCACCCCTGTATTCACTTGGCATTGCCATGATAACATATAATCCGAAAGAACGCAAGACATTTTAAGCGTTAATTAAAAATCTTGAAAGAAAGTCCTTTGTCCTTTCCTTTTCCGGTTTGTTAAAGATTATTTTCGGGGGATTTATCTCATTCTGCTACCGTTCCCGCGCCCATGAACACGACGCGGGTTGACACTTCCTTAGCAAAGGACATTTCATGTGTAACGACGAGCATGGTAAGCCCCGTGTTTACGGGATTTTTCATAACGGAAAGCACTTCGCCGACCATCTCGGGGTCGAGGGCGCTTGTGGGCTCGTCAAAGAGGATTACCTCGGGACCCATTGACAGCGCTCTGGCTATTGCGACGCGCTGCTTCTGCCCACCTGAGATTTGCTTAGGCTTCGCGTTTATAAACTGGAGCATTCCTACGGATTCGAGGTACTCTTTCGCCGTCCTCTCGGCATCGGTCCTGTTTTTCCTTATCACGATATTACATATAATGCAAGAGTTTTAAAAATTACTAAGGACCGAGCTTAGCCTTCCTTTCCCATTACGGCGAGGGGATTGACTCTTTCGCCGTTCACGGTGATTTCAAAATGAAGGTGTTCTTCATTGTCCGCGCTTTCACAGGGAACCGTGTCGATATATCCTATGGTATCGCTTGCTTGAACAATATCCCCAACCTCGGCACAGCCTTCCTGCGCCAGTCCGCAATAAAATGCTAACATCCCGTTGCCGTGGTCAACAACGGCAACCGTTCCATACAGCTCATCGCTGTATACAGAGGTTACCTTGCCCGGTGAAATGGCACAGACCCTGTCCCCCTTGACTGCGGCAAAGTCAATGGCGTTGTGTACTCGCCAGTCTTTCATAGTTGCACTGTAAACGGGAGCGGAGTTGCTGTATCCTTTGCATACTGTTTCGCCCACAGGCAGAGCAAAGCTGCCCTTATACGGGACACAGGCATTGAAAAGCGTAGTAGGGACTATTTCTGCGACCTTCGTGTTTTCTGTGACAGGGGGGCGCGTATCCGCAACGCCCGTTACCTGTTCATTAACATCGGCGGTTACGGGAGGCTCGGTTATTATGGGAAAGGTAAAGCTGAAATCGGTGTACGAATAATCATCCTCAACAGACAGGCGCTCAAATTTATTATCAGAAATAAACTTTGTTATTAGGGCCAAAGTGAGTGCGAGCAGAATCAAAACGGTATAAAAGCTTTTCACATTCAAGTATTTGCCGGTTGGTTTATCTGATTTATCTTTCATATATATTTCTCCTTATATCTTTTAGCACTGTTATTCCCTCTTTTAGGGAATAATATACAAATTACAAAAGCTTTTAAAAGAAAAAAGGGCAGCCGAGCGACGGTTGCCCATTTTCCGCTTGTCATAATAATACGACAAACAAATCAGATTTACTTAGGTGTATCCACTTTTGCGGATTGTACCGTTAAGAATCAGGTGCGGTTCCATTACCGCCCGGTACAGGAAAACAATACCCAATATTTATGTACATAAAGTGGACTAATTGCTAAGAAAAAGGAATAAGAGTATTACAATTCTTTCAGAATCCTTTGTTGAAGTCGGTGCTTCTTGCGGGGAAAGCCTTTAGTAAGTCGGTAACATCACGCTTTTTCTCGAAGCCGTCAATATAAGAAAGCAAATTTTCAGAAAAGCCCTCTCCTGAGAGAAAAAGCTTTGCAGCGGCACACGCAGAAACAGAAAAATCATATTCCCCGTCTTCGGAGCGTGTAATAAGACCCTTTTTGTTTTCGTATTCGACATTGAATATTCCCGAACAGGCAGGCACGGTATCAAGTGATAAAAAGGAAAATCTGCCGTATTCCCGGGGAAAAACAGTTGCATTAAGAACGCTTTCCATATTGAGAATTCTTCCGGAATTCCCGGGGAAAGCTGTAATCGTAAACGCCCGCGGTTCTCCTATTACGCTTAAAACAGGCGTCGTGGCGGGAAGGCGGGTAAATTCAATATATTTTAGGTTGCCTTCATAGGTGCGCAGAAATCCGAGAAGCCCGAGAAGCGCCTGCTTGTCATAAAAATATATCTCATTTACGGCTAAAAGGCTTTGCGCCCTGTCTATCTTATAACTGATAAAGCCTCGCGCCTCGCCGTTTCTTTTATACATATAGGTATACTCGCATTTTGAGAACGGCTTGTGATAAAAGTCTCCCTTCTCATTTCTGACGACAAGTAAATCGGTGGATTTTGCTATCTTGTTGTAAAGCTTAATCAGCTCTTCAACGTTGTTGTTCGAAACAAGCTCGACATCAAAGCATCTGTCAATACAAGACAAAGAGGAGATTTCCGCCCTTGCCTTTATATTCCATAGCACCGTATCATATCCGAACTTACGATAATAGACGGTCGAAAAAGGGGATAAAAGACTAATATCCCAGGCTTGCCGGGCGCTCATTCTAAAAGCCTCATCAAAAAGAGCGCGAACCAAACCGCCTCGTCTGTATTCGGGCTTTGTGGCAACACCTCCAATTCCAAGGCATTTAAGAGTAAGCTGCTTGAAATAAACCGGAAACGTTATGCACTCAAGATTTGACATAAGGGTTTTGTTGTCATCCGAAAATGCGCCCAAGAGTATTCCCTCGGGAAGGCTGTCGTCCGATTCGCCGACCTGCCAAATGAAGCAGGAGGAAGACACTTCATTATGCTGCTGTATATCCTTTTCTTCAAGCCTTCTGATAATCATATTAGCTTTCCTCTTTTTTGCCTGCTCCATCTTTCGCCCCAGCTGTTAGCCCATTTTTCACAGTATAAAGAGTAATAAGACACATTATTTTTTTTGCGGTATTTAACACAGGGGGGAAAATTACACCAAATTGAAGAGGGTATACCGATTACAAGCCAATAAAAAACCCCTAAAAGAAGGCATTGTATCGTATGACCGTACTCGTGAATTTTAGTGTCATGCTCCCAAGCCTTGTCCTTGCCCTCGCACATAAAAATGAAGATGCCTAACGAAACGCCGCCCCAATTGCCGGGGATATATGTAATTACAGAGTTACAGAATTTTTCGTGGCGGCGCCCCCTATAAGTAACAAGGAAAGCAAGTAAGCCTATTATGTTTACGGGCAGTCCCCATGTAAACTGCCAAAGAAAGAACATCAGTCGGTCAAAGCCCTTTGAGGCAACATGGCGGGGAGGCCTTTTAATATTGGAGCGTTTAGATTTCTTTTTAGCCATTTCATCACCCAATGGAAATTAATTGTTTTATTTCGGAATTTATTTCTTCCCTTTTTGCCGAGAACCATTTTACGCTGTGCGGATACTCACTCATCGATAAAGGCGCGTCTAAATCCCTGTTCAGGACTTCAAGGGCATATCTTCTGGAGGACAGGCTTTCAAGAAGCTGTAAAGCCCTCATATCCTGAAGACCTTCGGCAAAAACCTCAAAGCGCAGAGAGTTAAGGGGCTTGCCGTCTTCGCCCGGATAAACCACAAATGCATCACCGCCGGGGAAGCTTCCGCCTGCATCCGTTACCTTGTACGGGTCTATTTCTGATTTTGAATACTGAGAGTACCAGAAATTATACCCCCAATGAAGGAAGCCCTTAGCGTTGTAGCGATAAAGCTGAAAACCGAGAATTCTGTTTCTTAAAGAGGGCATTGCGAAGAAACGGTTTGGAACGAAATTTCTATGCTGACCGCAGCAGTAGTAGGTCCAAAAATCCTCTGTCTTGCCGTAAAACTCATCAGCCTCGGAGACATTCGGCACGGGGGTTTTTATAAGACCCTTTTTATAAAACTCAATATTTGAGAGCGCGTCAAAGGTATTGTATCCGGAAAAAAGCTCCTTAATGAGTTTGGCAGCCCTTCTGTAAGAGCCTATTTGATGAAGACTCGGCTCGTCTGAAACATGAAACCAGCATTTATCCTTAATATCCAGTTCTTCGATTTCTCTTTTCAGCTGCGGGGCGAGGGCGCCCAGGAAGGCGATATATGCTTTGCCGCCCGCCTTGGTGTCCCAGCCGAAGATTTTTTCCTCTTTTCCGTTAACCAGAGCCACGACCTTAGGCGCGGCAAATGCCCCCCACTGCGTAAAGAGATGTGATATTTCAAAAGCCTTAATGCCGCAATCTAAGCAAAGCTTAATATATTTTCTGAAATTTTCAAAACCGAAGCTGTAACTATCCTTCCCTTTCTTTACAACGTCGACTAGCTGTACGGTGGGCCTTTCGCCGCCGACCTCCGTATCCAGGGGAGGGGTGAAAATCGGCGTAAGCAGCATATTGACCCCGTGATTTACAGCGTTCCTTATATAGTTTTCGGCAATCGTCCAATATTCGGGTGAAAACGGCTCTGCGCCGTATCTCGTGCAAAGGCAGTCGTTATGGAACCAGTTGGTATGAAGCAGAGTCTGCTCGGGCAGGACCGCGTCAATAACCTCCGCCGTAAAAATTTTCTTAATTTCGCTTTTGCCCGCCTTGAGCGTTACCGTAATTTTTTTGACGCCCCCGCTGTTTACGCTTTCGGGCGATACCTTGAACCATACGGACGTCCATATATCGCGCTGTGACACACATTTGCCGTTATCGAGAGGGGAGAGCAAGTCGGGATACGCTTTGCGGTTTTTGTTTAAGAAATAACCGTCGCTGTCATCATAGCATGTTCTTCCGGCGGGAACGCTCTTTACGAGATACACCGAAAGCCCATCCCCGAAAGGTGAGCGGACGCTTATTTTAACGGTTTCCTCTGACGAAACCTCGGGCATAAAAGCGAGCTGAAACGAAAAGCCCTCGTTTTTCAGCACGGATACGGACGCGCTCTCGCCGTAATTCGGCGCGCAGTCGGGAAAAACCTTGGCAAGAGAGGATAAGAGAACAGTCTTCATAATAAAAATCATGTCCTTTCCGGGTTTTATGATCCGAAACAACATAAAACCTTATTAAAAACGCGGGTTAACCCGATGACCCGCAAGCGTCAGTCTGCCGCCTTATCGGGTTTCGGCCTCGGGATTAAACCCTTTTTTCTTTAAAGACAGGATGGGTATAAATATAAACAGGGAGACAACCGCAGCCGCGATAAACATTACGGAGCCGGGCGCGGAGGTAGTCACGCCGTATTCATTTACATATTTGACTTCGTTAACCCTGCATACAAGGTTCCCGATAAAGGGTCCTACGACCATCGGTATTAGGACGAAGAAGATCATCCTGACGCCCTGGAAAAGACCTGTTTTATCCTTCGGCGTAAAGTCGCGCACCGCGGCGTTGAGCATGATCATCAAAAGACCGTAGCCCAAAAGAGCCGGAATTGCCATGACGGCGAACACCGAAAGCTTCTTCGCGAAGCCCGCGAGCGTAAGACCTATAATAAAAACAACGATTGAAGCGATTATAAACCTGTCCTTGCCGAATTTATCGATGATTTTACCCATTGAAACTATGACGGCTACCACGGCGGCAAAGCCTGCCGCGGCGCCCGCTATCGACCCGGGCGTGAGGTTGCTTAAAAGATTGTCTAGGTCAAGTCCGAGACCGTTTGAGATATATATAAATATGTATGGAAAAAACACCTGTACCGCCGTCGAAAAGATACAGACGGACGCGAGGGCGAGGTACAGCCGGTTGTTTTCCCTTATAACCGACGGTTTGAAGCCGTAAATAAGCTCCCTGAAATACGAAGTGTCCTTTTTGACTTTGTCCCCGGAATCCTTTAAGGATACAATGCCTATAAGCCCGCAGACGGACACGACGCCGCCGAGCAGATAAAAAAACACCTGATAGCCGAAGTCCGTAATAACGCCCGCCAAAGCTATTACGGCGACCATCGCGGCGATGGGGAGTATGGCGAGAACGCTTTCCGCCGTAGCCCTGTTTTTAACCGTCGTAACGTCCGTGACCCACGCGTTGAAACAAGCATCGTTTGAGGAAGAACCCATAAAGGTCATAACACAGTCCAATACAATAACGCAGGACACTGTGAGGGTAAGTATCGCCGCTTCATCCGTAAGACCGAAAAGAGCTGAAGTATTTTCACGAGAAACGAAGCCGAAAGCGGCAGTCACAAGACCCCAGAGCACATAACCGAGGGAAATAAAGACCTTGCGCCTGCCGAGCTTATCGCTTAAGGTTCCGATAAGAAAGGTGGTAATAACAGCCGTGGCGGCACTCGCCGCGACCATAACGCTTATGGCGGTCATCACGTCAACTGAACCGTCCACCGCCGCCTGAGAAGCGCCGTGATAAACCGAATTGTAAAGGAAAGTGTTGAAGTACATATTCTCCACGTTCCACGCTATTTGCCCCATAAATCCGAAAATGATGAGGTTGAACCAGATACGCCCGCCGAGCTTGCTTTTCTCCAAAAACTCATCCCCTTATTTTCCTTTTTCCATTATATAGTTATATAAACATGTTGTCAATAATACCGTAATTCAATTGCCTACGAATGTATTAACGATGTTGCGAATCAAAGAATATGGTAATATAATTAAAATAGGCGGAAAAAGGGTTTATATGTTATTGCTCTAAGCTCCTGTATTTATTAATATTAAAGGATGCGTGGGATGGAACTTGTTAGAAAAAGTATATCGGTTCGTTTGGTTCTCTTTTTATTACCTCACAGAACTTTAACTTGAATAAAATTTTTCTGACTGTTGCGGGAGCTGTATCAGTATTTTTCGATACCGAAAGACAGCGCGATCCGAGCGCGGCTTTCATTCAAAAGCGGCCTCTTCGGAAGAATAATTGTTTTGTGAGCGCGCTCTTTGTCCCGCCTGAAAAAGCGCGGGACTATTTTCGTTTAAATGGGTAATAATTAAAAATAATCTGTCTCGATGTTTACAAAGGAGAAAATCTATGTTAAAATCACAAATACGCATACGCTTTTTGGGAAGGAGATTTAGGTAAATGGCTATGAAGCACAAAACCCAGCACGCGTCGGCTTCATTTATACTTGATAAGATTTTAAGTTATGTCGATAAGGACCCTGAAAAAAATCTGCTCGAGCTGCTTGTAAGGGCTGAAAAGATTTTTGGAGGACTCTTTCCCGAGAAATACTTCGCCGCTCTGAAAAGCGGGGTCTATGACCCTGATAACGTATACCGCAAGCTCGCCCTGAGCATTATTTCCGACGTTGACAGGAACGATATTAAGACGATGCTTTTAGCGCTCGGACTTCACGCGGGATATTACGGGACCAAAACCGTAAGGGAGAACCGCGACAAATTAGGCTGCAATATCCCGTGGACAATATTGTTTGACCCCACAAGCGCCTGCAACCGCAAATGCAAGGGCTGCTGGTCTGCACAGTACGGGCATGAGCAGAACCTTACGCTTGACGAGATGAGAAGCATCGTTTCGCAGGGCAAGGATATGGGTACGCACAATTATATGCTGACCGGCGGCGAGCCCCTGATGAGAAAAGATGATGTTTTAACCCTCTGTAAGGAAAATACGGACTGTTTCTTTCTCATCTATACAAACGCTTCGCTTATTGACCAACAGCTTTGTGACGATATTCACAAGGCGGGGAATATAACTCTTGCACTGAGTATTGAGGGCGAAAGGGAGTATAACGATTTTCGCAGAGGCGAGGGCACTTATGACAAAACCGTAGCCGCGATGAAGCTTTTAAGGCAAAACAAGGTTCTGTTCGGCGTGTCGGTCTGCTACACGCAAAAGAATATCCCGAGCGTGACTGATGAGTCGTTTTTGGATTTTCTTGTGGAAAACGGCGCGAAATACGCGTGGTACTTTAACTATATGCCGTTGGGGAAGGGCGCCGACAAGCGGCTTATCCCGACTCCCGAGCAGAGAAAGTTTATGTACGGGTGGATGAAGAAGATCAGGAACGCGAAGACGGGCAAGCCGTTATTCGTTGTGGATTTTCAGGATGACGGCGAATATGTCGGCGGCTGCATCGCGGGCGGCAGGAACTATTTCCATATCAATTCCGCGGGCGATATTGAGCCTTGCGTGTTTATTCATTATTCAGACTCTAATATTCGTACACATACACTTCTGCAGGCGCTGAAAAACCCGCTCTTTATGGCTTACAGAAAAAATCAGCCTTTCAATGAAAATCATCTGCGCCCTTGTCCTATGCTCGAAAACCCGGACAGACTGCGCGAAATTATAAAAAAGACAGGAGCAAAGTCTTCAGACCTTCTCTCTCAGGAGGATGTTGAAACCCTTTGCAGTAAATGTGATGCTTTTGCCGCAGCGTGGGAGTCTATAGCAGATGAGCTTTGGAATTCAACCTCACATCCCCAAAACCGCACACAGTATTACAGGGACACTCCCGAGGGCAGGGAAGAAGCTGAAAGAGAGAAAAACAACTCTAATGTGACGGGGCAAGCAGCAATAGAAATAGTTTCCGCGATACCACCGTCAAAGAAGAATTCTTAATAGGTGCTCGAAAACTATCTTTAAACCTAACAAAAGAGGAAAGACCGCACCGAAGGATAAAACCTTTAGTGTGGTTTTCTTTTTACAGTGCTCTTGAGAGATTACGGAATTCATGATATTATGTTATTAATATGGCATATAAAGATAATTATTATAAACGTCGGGAACTGCTAATCGCAAAAAATGAATAAGTCGACCTTAATGGGATGCCGTCCGCGCCAACCTCGTTCAGCGACTTCTAAGGCAACAGAAGTTTGTTATCGACTATATCCGGTTCTATCAGTATGCCAAATGAAATGAGCTGCTTATACCATTTATTAATACAATCGGAATTAGTATTCAGCGATTTTTTCATCTAAGAGCCGAACACTGTCATCTGCCGGTATTATTTTTTCTGCAACAAATCCATCAATTTTTAGTTGCATTTCTTTTCTGTAGACTGTATAATTTACTTGGTTATTTGTGTTTTTCATCAATTACAATTATACCAAAAAACAGAGCTTTTTGCACTGCTTTCGCAGACAATTAGCTCCGTTTTTTTGAGACCGTTTTGCTACAGCCCCTTGTGTCTTAGTACGAGATATTTCCATTCTTGAATTCATATGTTGCATCTTCCTTGAAAATTAAAACCTCTTTGTCTTCAGGCATAAAAAACATGTGCTCACGGTCTGCCTTATAATCGTAATAGGATATGTATAATAATATGTGCTTCGTATTAAAATCCAAATTGCAATTAGGTACCGATATTGTTAAGCCGTCAAAAACAGCTTTATGGGGCTGAGAGTCCGCAAAAACAATTTCTCCCTCACCGACAAAATCCATTTGTAAAGGCTCATACCAAATAGAGTCGGGATTTACCCCCTTAAAGGATAAAGTAAAGGATTCAACATAATCCCGCGTCACGGATATCTTGCTCAAATGGACATCTGTCAGCGTATAATTTAATAGTGTATATTCAGATGACATCGATACGATTTCCGTGTTATAAAAATAGCCGTCATCTCCAAAATCCTTCTTGCACAGGATGTTTGGGATTATAAAGACAGCTGCAATAATTATAAATATTATAAAACCGGAAACCGAAGAGGTCTTTTTTTTCATCGTTTTCACCTGAACGGGTTGCTGTGTTGCCATCCTGTATTGCGGCTGCCTGCCAGAAGCGTCGTCATGAGGGGTATAAGGAGGCTTTCCCTGTGAGAGCTTCTCTCCGTTCCCATAGAACGCCCCCCTTCGCTCCTCCTCCTTAATTTGAGGGTTTTGCTGCTGCTTAATAATTTCCTGTATTTCCTTCCAAGCCGATGGAAGCTGTCGGATAATATTTTTCTCGGAGGTTTTTTCCTTCACAAGAGGTCGATTATTCGTTCTTTTTTCCCCATAAATATTAAAGTTTACGTATTTTGCAACATCAGAATTTTCCCGAGGCACTAAAGCGCCGCACCTTGGGCAAAAATTATTTTCCCTTGCTAAAAATGTTTTGCAAACAGGGCAAAGCATCAATCATTTCCCCCTTTTGTCTTTATAATACGGTTATATATACTCTCAGCTTTTGATTGGAAAACATTCGCTTGATAAGAGCTTTCGGAGGCTATCAGGGATTTAAGCTCCTCGCCTTTAAGCTTCCTTAGAGCGTACAAATAATTATCGGTAAAATAATCACTTCCCACCTCAATGCTTTCCTTAATTACGAGAAAAACGTTTTTCTCGCAGACAACAACAATCGCGGTATCAGCTTTTGCGGCGGCAACTTCATCAAAGAAGCTGCCAGGATAATAAGGACTCCCCCTTTTTAATACCACAGTTTCAGGCGCGTTCCCAATATGGTTCCTGCTGAGCCTTGAGGCGGCTGCCTCGAAGGTTAATTCTCCGTCGCTAATTTGCTTAGCCGCTTTTTCATAATCCGCCGTAAGAAGCTCCTTATCCAGCTCGGAAAGCTCTGATATTTCTCCGTTCTCTTTCGTTTCGGTAAAATAACCGTTAATGCTTTTGAATACGATAAAGTACTTATTCAAACACGAGAGAACATCTTCTTCGGATGCCTGATTTTGCCCGCCCTCTCCGTAATAAGCTTTCAAAAGCGAGGTTTCGTATGCTTCACTTTCGAAAATTTTATGCACAGTCTGCTTAGAAATACCGATTTTATTGTAATAATTTCCGTACACTGCCCAAAAATCAGAAAGCCTTTCTGACAGCTCGGTCTTTTCCGACGGGGACAAAATAATTCCCCTTTTTGCCGCAGAGGTGTTAACCTTAACGTAATATCTAACCCCTTCTGTCGCCTCAATTATTATTTCTGATGATGTTTTTTTCCCTTTTTTATCTATTACCGAGTTTAAGAAATACGCATAAACCTCATCATCAACGGGACTGTTTCCGATAAGGAGCGCAGGAGCGCTTGCACTGCATGATGTAAAGAGGAGTATTGCGACAAGCATAATAAAAATTAATTTTTTATGAGTTTGCAGGGTAATCAAATTTTTCTCTCCAGACATTTTTCTCTATAGATATTTTACACTATTTACTTCTTTTTGTATATAGTTAAAGAAATCAAAAAAGAACAATTTGTTAACAGACTTTTTTTCTATTGTAAAAAATTTTTCTGTCTGTTATACTTCAAGCATATATAATAGCAACAATTATTTTATCGGGAGGTTGAAATGGATAACAATTGCGCGTTTTATGAAATCCGAGAAATTGAAAATTTCAGGCAGCTTTTTGAACAAAGTGCCGCTCTTTTCCCCGGGAGACCCGCATTCAGACTAAAAGGCGAAAACGGTTCGTTTATAGATATAACCTTCCCCTCGCTTTTGAAAACAGTATATTCTTTATCAAGGGCTATGGTCGACTTAGGCCTATCGGGCAAAAAAATCGCAGTTATAGGCAAAAACTCTTTCAATTGGTGCTGCACATATCTTGCGGTAACCTTCGGGGTAGGTGTAATAGTTCCGATTGACAAGGAGCTGCCCCCGGATGAAATTGCCAATATTATAAACATTTCCGGCACCTGCGCAATATTCTTTGATGATACCGAAGAAGAAAAGCTCGCCGCGGCTATGGGAGAGCTTCCGGAAGAGCTTATTCTTGTTGCCTTCCATAAACAGGAAGACGAAGGAAGGTATCTTTCTTATAATAAGCTGTTAGAAGCGGGCAAAGCTGTAATAAACTCAGGCGATGACAGTATAAAAGAACTCCCGATAGATAATAAGGCCCTGTCCGTTCTTTTGTATACCTCGGGTACTACGGGAATTGCTAAGGGTGTAATGCTCAGTCAGTATAATATTTGCTCAGATATAATGATGCTCTCGGGAGTTGTAAAAATTTATCCCGAGGATGTCCTTCTTTCTATCCTCCCTCTTCACCATACCTATGAATGCTCCCTGAGCTTCTTGATGATGTTGTATTCGGGGGGTTGTGTGTGTTTTTGTGAAGGATTAAGGCACATACAAAGAAATATGCAGGAATACGAGCCCACACTTTTCGTCACCGTTCCTCTTATGCTTGAAAAAATCCATGCGCGTATACTTAAAAAAGCAAATGAAACCAAAGTAAGCAAGCTCGCTCTTTCTGTAGGAAAGGCTCTTTCCTCGGCTACAACGGCACTGGGCGTTAATATTAACGATAGAATTTTCCACGAAATAAAAAAGAATTTCGGCGGAAAGGTGCGTATGATAATAACCGGCGCCGCGGCGATTAACCCGCAGATAGTCAAGGATTTCAAGACCTTCGGGATGCCCGTATACTTAGGTTACGGACTTACTGAGTGCTCTCCTCTCGTAATAGGGAACAATGACCGTCTTCAGTTATCAGACAGTGTCGGCGTGCCTCTCCCCGGAGTAAGCGTAAAAATCAGAAATCCCGACACAAACGCAGTCGGTGAAATTCTTATTAAGGGTCCGATGGTTATGCTCGGTTATTATGAAGACCAACAGGCTACCGATGCAGTATTTGATGAGGACGGGTGGTTCTGTACGGGCGACTTGGGCAGTGTTGATGAGGACGGCCATTACAGAATTGTCGGAAGAATTAAAAATGTCATCGTCACCAAAAACGGTAAAAACATTTACCCTGAGGAGGTTGAGTACTATCTTAACAACCATCCTTTTGTATCCGAAAGCATTGTTTTCGGGTCAGATAATACCGATGAAGTCGAAGATACGACTGTTCAAGCTAAAATATTCCCCGATTTGGATGCAATTACGGATAAATTCAAGAATAAGACTCCGTCTAAAGAGGAAATATTTAAGGCTGTTTCCGATGCTGTAAAAGAGGTTAATAAAAAGCTTCCCAAATATAAGAATATAAGACGTTTTGATATAAGAGATATTGAATTCGTTAAAACCACGACCAATAAAATAAAGCGATATGCGAATCTTAATGACTCTGAAAATAAATAAACAAACAAAGGGAGCGATATTATGTCACACTTTGACGTCAAATTCCTTGATAAAAACTCTGAACGCTATATGCTGTCAAAGCGCATTATGCAATTTTGCTCGGACATCAAAAGCGAAAGGTTCATAACACAGAGCGAGGGAACAGGGGATTTTCTTTACAGGGACGGTCAATATACCTTTGCGCAGCGCAACGAGGGCGAATGGACTCCCTTTGATTGTGACAGAGATTATTGGGGCTACAGGGAATGCTATTGCTGGTTTAAGCAAACCGTAAAGGTACCCGCGCAATTCGCCGGTCAAGCGGTTTATTATAAAATTATCCCTTATTTATCAGAATGGAGAACAACAAACCCGCAGCTGATAATTTATGTAAACGGTAAAATGATTCAGGGCATGGACTCTAATCATCAGGACGTTATTATTACAAATAACGCTAAAGCAGGCGAAGAGTTCGAAATATACATAAATGCCCATGCCGACGCCAGGGAATTCAAGTCGGAGCTTAAAATGAAAGCTCAGATTTTTACTGTAGACCCCATAGCCGTTAAGCTTTATTTTGACTTGATAACACCTTTAGAAGTTGCCAACCTCTATTCCGGAGACAGTAATGAAAGAGTCAATCTGGTAAAAGCCTTGAACACGGCTGTCAATATGGTTGATTTGGACGCAATTGATGTTGAGGATTTCAGGAATTCGGCTAAAAACGCGTGCGATTACCTCGAAAAAGAGGTTTACGGTAAAAAGGGCGAGGCTACCGCATATTGCGTAGGTCATACACATATAGACGTTGCCTGGCTTTGGAGGCTGCGCCAGACGCGTGATAAGACGGGACGTTCATTTGCTACCGTACTTAAATATATGGAGGAATACCCGAACTATATTTTTATGTCCCCTCAAGCGCAGCTGTATGACTTCGTCAAGCACGATTACCCGGAACTTTACGAAGGAATTAAGCAGAGAATTAAAGAGGGCCGCTGGGAAGCCGAGGGCAGTATGTGGGTCGAGGCAGACACCAACGTCGCGTCGGGCGAAGCTTTGGTTCGCCAATTCCTTGTGGGAAAGCGCTTTTTCAGGAATGAGTTCGGAGTTGACAATAAAATCATGTGGCTTCCCGATGTCTTCGGATACAGCGCAGCACTTCCGCAGATCATTAAAAAATCGGGAATTGATTACTTTATGACCACAAAAATAAGCTGGAATGAATATAACCGTCTCCCCTTCGATACCTTCCGGTGGCAGGGCATAGACGGCACAAAGGTGCTATCGCATTTCTCCCCCGGCGGCGGCAAAAGCGATGATTACCGTGAGAGCTTTCAGACAACTTATAACGTTTACCTTTCTCCCCGTCAGATTATCGGCGGACCCACAAGAGAGATGCTTGAACACGACAAGCGTATGGCAAAAGGTATAGAGGGCTGTCCCGTAACAGTTCAAAGCACTGCGCGAAACTTCTTTGAGCAGCTGCAAAAGGATGTTTCCGGTAACCGCTTTCTTCCAATATGGGTTGGCGAGTTGTACCTTGAATTCCACAGGGGTACCCTAACCTCAGAAGCAAGGAACAAAAAATACAACCGAAAATCGGAATGCCTTTATCACGATGTCGAAACTCTTTCCGCAATAGCCGGAGCCGTAGGCAAATTTAATTATCCGCACGAGAGACTTCTGGAAAACTGGAAGCTTATACTGCTTAACCAATTCCATGATATTCTTCCCGGCTCTTCTATCCCCGAGGTATATAAGGACAGCGCTCTTCAATACGAGGAGGTTCTCAAAAACGGGCGGCAGATGCTTTCCGGGGCTATAAACGCAATTGTTTCCGCAATTAAGCTTTCGGGCAATTCCTTTGTAGTATTCAATACTTTAGGTTTTGAAAGAAAAGACATAGCCTGTACCGATGCGCCTAAAAATAAAGACTTCAAGCTTCTGAACGGAAAAGGGGAAGAGATCCCCTACCAAATCTATGACGGCAAAATATTCTTTATCGCCGCAGTTCCCGCAAAGGGCTGGAGCGTATACACAATAGCGGAAGGCAGCACAGCTCCTTTTGCAAAAGTAGAGGCTGATATCGAGGGTGCGAGGACCGATGCTTTCCTGGTGGATTTTGATGAAAATCTTAATATTGAAAAGCTCCTTCATAAGGACAGCGGCAGAAGCGTATCAGGTGAAAAAGGTCTTCTCGGAAAGCTGATTGCATTTGAGGATCGCCCCCATAACCACGATGCTTGGGACATAAAATGCTACTTCGAGGAAAAGAGCCGGGATATAACACAGGCAGATGAAAAAGAGCTTGTAACAAACGGTCCCGTTATGGCTGTGTATAAGGCTGTCAGAAGCTTCCGCAAATCTAAGATTACTCAATACATTTATATTTATAAAGCTTTGCCTAGAATTGATATAAAATATGTTGTCGATTGGAAGGACAGTCACATTGCGCTAAAGGCCGATTATCCCGTAGATGTAAACGCCAACAGGGCGACCTTTGATATCCAGTTTGGCAACCTCGAGCGCTCTACGACACGCAACACAAGCTGGGATTTTGCCCAGTTTGAGGTTTCCATGCATAAATGGGCAGACCTTTCTGACAGAAGCTTCGGCTTTGCCGTTATTAACGACTGTAAGTACGGAGTTGATGTCAAGGATGGTCACATAAGACCAACTCTGCTTCGCTCACCCGTCGGTCATCATCCTTTGCAGGATAAGCATCTGCATGAGTTTACCTTCTCGCTTTATCCGCATGAAGGAGGCCCGGATGAAAGCAACCTTTCCGATGAGGGCTATAATGTAAACTTCCCGCTTTATGTAAAACAAGCCGATAAGGGCGGTAATGAGCTTGAGGGCAGATATTCATTTATCAATGCAAGCGCATCTAATATTGTAATCGAAACTATAAAGGTTGCCGAAGATTCGGACAGCATCATAGTCAGAGCCTTTGAAACCTGGAATAAAAAGACTCCTTGCTCCCTTACAATAGGCGCAACCGTCGTTTCGGCGTCGGAATGCAATCTTATGGAAGAAAACGATGTTCCCGCCGTACGAGAGGGCAATCAAATTCTCACTACCTTTAAGCCCTACGAAATTAAAACATTTAAAATTAAGATAAAAAAATAAATTTTCGGAGCTTTTTATGGGCAAATATGACTTTTTTTCGATATTATCTAGAATGAAATATATAAACCGTTGGGCTTTGATGCGTAACACCCTAACGGAGAGTCTTGACTCCCATACAAAGGAGGTTGCCGTAATAGCCCATGCCCTCGCGGTAATAGGGAATACGCGGTTGGGGAAAAGCTATAACTGCGACCGTGCGGCGGTACTTGCACTGTATCATGATGCCCACGAAATTTTTACGGGCGATATGCCGACCCCCGTCAAATACCAAAACCCTGACATTTTATCGGCATTTAAGAGTGTAGAAAGAGCTTCTAATGAAAAGATCACTTCATCTCTCCCCGAGGACCTTAAAAATGTATATCTTCCCTTGCTGACGGGAGAAAACAATCCCGAACTCTTGCCTCTTATAAAAGCCGCCGATAAAATCGCGGCGCTTATCAAGTGTATTGAGGAGAGAAAGGCAGGCAATACAGAGTTTTTGTCTGCGGAAAAAGCAATAAGAAACTCGTCCCCCTATCTTAATATCAGGGAGGCCGAGATATTCCTTGAAGAATTTCTTCCGTCGTATGAAGATGCTTTGGACGACTTAAGCTTGTAAATAGGAGAAACGAATTATGGGAAAAAACAACAAGCCCTCTTTGACGGCAAAGCAAAATGCCGTCCAGGTGGCAAAATTCGTGTTTTTTTCCTGCTTTGCAGGTATTATTCAGGCTGTCAGCTTCACCATTCTTAATGAAACCATAGAATGGAAATACTGGCCGTCGTATCTTATAGCCTTAACCCTATCGGTGCTGTATAATTTTACCGTTAACAGGAAGTTTACCTTTAAATCCGCCGCAAACGTCCCGATAGCCATGCTGAAGGTTTTCGGATATTACTGCGTGTTTACGCCTGTTTCAACCGTCTTGGGAAATTACTGCAAGGAAACACTCGGAATAAACGAGTATATCGTTCTCGCAGTCACTATGATAAGCAACCTTGTTACGGAATTTCTTTTTTGCCGTTTTGTTGTCTACAGAAATTCTATCAATACGCAAAACACCGAGGATAAAAAGCCTCAGCGGTAGAAACAGTCTAAATCAAAAAGAAAAAGCTCCTTTCGGGGCTTTTTTTCTTGTCATAGTTTATATCTATCGCTATTTATATATAATGGGTATTACGCTATGACTATGTTTTTATGATATCATTCAAGCAAGATTTTAACAGAGGCGTGATATTAATGAAAACATCCCTTATAGGGTATCCGAGAATAGGAGCTTTTAGGGAATTAAAATTCGCGGTCGAAAAATATTTCGCGGGTGCTTTGTCCGAGGACGGTCTGTATTGCGCCGCCCTTGAGCTAAAGGCTTCGCATTGGAGGTTCCAAAACGAAAACGGAATAGACTTCATACCCTCGAATGATTTTTCTCTTTATGACAACCTGCTGGATACGGCCGTTTTACTCGGAGCCGTACCTAAACGTTACAGGGATTTAAAGCTTTGCGCGCTTGGTGAGTACTTCGCTATGGCAAGGGGTTATCAGGGCGAAAACGGCGACGTTAAAGCGCTGGCGATGAAAAAGTGGTTCAATACCAACTACCATTATATCGTACCCGAAATCGGCGACGACACAAGGATTTCTCTTATCGGGACAAAGCCGTTCGACGAGTTCTTACAGGCAAAAAAGCTTGGGATAACAACAAAGCCTGTTATTATAGGTCCTTTTACGTTTTTAAAGCTCGCGGGGTTTACCGGTGAAAAGACAGCCGAAGACTTTACGCGGGATTTTATACGGGCATACCGTGAAATCCTTGATAAGCTCGGCGGTCTGGGAGCTTCTTGGGTACAGCTTGACGAGCCGTCGCTCGTTACGGATTTATCCGAAAAGGACGTACAGCTGTTTACTGAAATATACAGCGGTATCCTTCCGGAAAAAGGCGCTGTAAAAGTGCTTCTGCAGACATATTTCGGCGATATCCGAGACTGTTACCGCGAAATCACGGCGATGGATTTCGACGGAATAGGACTTGATTTTATCGAAGGTGCGCAAACGGAGGGATTGATTGAACGCTGCGGGTTTCCCGAGAATAAAACGCTTTTTGCGGGAGTCATAAACGGGAAAAATATCTGGCGCAACAATTACGCGAACACTGTAAAATTAATTGAAAAACTAAAAACATCCTGTAAAAACATTGTGCTCGGCTCCTCGTGTTCCCTGCTTCACGTTCCGTATACGCTCAGCGGGGAAAACAAGCTTACAGATGAGCAAAAGCGCTGTTTCGCCTTTGCCGAGGAAAAGATCGGGGAGTTTGAGCAGTTGAAAAAGCTACTCTCGGACGGCGCCTTTTTATCCGGCTCGGAGTACAGGAATAACGGGAAACTGTTCGGTCAGAAAAGAAATATTGAGAACAAAGAGGTTTCATACGCCGTTTCCTCGCTCTCGGAAAATGACTTTATACGGCTTCCTGACTTTACTGAGCGTAAAAAAATCCAAAAAGCGATATTGAAGCTGCCGCTGCTTCCGACAACCACAATAGGCTCGTTTCCGCAGACATCCGACGTAAAATCTAATCGGCACGACTATAAAAACGGAAAAATATCCTTTGAGGAATATGTCTCCTTCAATAAGCGTAAAATAGCCGAGTGCATAGCTTTACAGGAAAAAACGGGTCTTGACGTCCTTGTCCACGGCGAGTTTGAGCGCGGCGATATGGTCGAGTATTTCGGCGAAAACCTCGACGGCTTTTTATTTACCGAAAAAGCGTGGGTACAGTCCTACGGCACAAGGTGCGTCAAGCCGCCGATTATATGGGGCGACGTTTCGCGTATCAAGGTCATTACCGCAGACTACTCGGTATACGCGCAGTCGCTTACTCAAAAGCCCGTAAAGGGTATGCTTACGGGACCTGTCACAATACTCAACTGGTCGTTTGCCCGTGAGGATATCCCGCTTAAAGACTGCGCTTTCCAGATAGCTCTCGCTTTAAGAGCCGAGGTTCTCGAGCTTGAGTCCAACGGCATTAAAATCATCCAGATTGACGAACCGGCTCTGCGGGAAAAACTCCCGCTGCGGAAAAGCGACTGGCACGGCGGGTATCTCGACTGGGTAATTCCCGCCTTCAGGCTCGTTCACAGCGGCGTAAAGCCCGAAACACAAATACATACGCATATGTGCTACAGCGAGTTTTCAGATATCATTAAGGATATCGATAATATGGACGCCGATGTCATCACCTTTGAGGCGTCGCGGTCTGACCTTTCGATTATCGGCACGTTGAGGGATTATAACTTCAAGACAACCGTCGGACCGGGCGTATACGATATCCATTCGCCGAGGGTCCCGGGCGTCTGTGAAATTAAAGGGGTTCTGCTCCATATACTGGAAAAGATACCCGCCGAAAAGCTTTGGGTCAATCCCGACTGCGGCCTTAAAACAAGAGGAAACGAAGAGACGATCCCCTCTCTCGAAAACTTAGTCGCCGCCGCAAAAAGTATCAGGGAGGAGCTTTCGATATGAAAACAATCGAATTATTTAAAAAAAAGACTGTTCTGTCCTTTGAGATATTCCCCCCAAAAAGGACAAATCCCGTCGATACGGTCTACGACACGGTCGAAAGGCTTAAAGACCTAAAGCCCGATTTTATAAGCGTAACATACGGAGCGGGCGGAAGCGAAAGCAACGCCGACACATTGAAAATCGCGTCCGCCGTCAAAAACGATTACGGCACGGAAAGCGTCGCCCACCTTCCCTGCGTCAACCTCACCAAAAACGACGTGCTCGAAATGCTCGGCAAGCTAAAGCGCGCCGGTATTGAGAACATTCTCGCGCTGCGCGGGGACGTAAACCCCGATTTCGCGCCCAAGAATGATTTCAAATATGCGTCTGACCTAATCTCATTCATAAGAGAAAACGGTGATTTTAATATAATAGGAGCGTGCTATCCCGAGGGTCACTTCGAAGCCTCATCCTTGATTGAGGACATACGCAATCTTAAGAAAAAAACGGACGCGGGAGCGTCACACCTGATAACACAGCTGTTCTTTGACAACGGCTATTTCTATTCGTTCCGGGAACGCGCCGTTATTGCGGGGATAGACGTCCCCATACAGGCAGGAATTATGCCCGTCGTCAATAAAAAGCAGATTGAGCGCATGGTTTCGCTTTGCAAGGTGGACCTCCCGAAAAAATTCTTGTCGATGATGACAAAATACGAGAACAATCCGTCGGCGATGCGTGACGCCGGTATCGCATACGCCGTTGACCAGATTGTCGACCTGCTCGCTCAGGGCGTTGACGGAATACATCTTTATACTATGAATAATCCTTATATTGCACGTCGCATTTATGAAGCCGTCAGTTCATTGATTGATTGATTAATTCATTGGAAGACCGTTTATTCTGTTTTGAAGCCATATTCGGCTATCAGCTTTTTAAGTATTGAGATGTAGCTTAAAGCGAGAGGGCTTAAATGCGATTTGTCGCTGGATATCCAGCCTATTCGCATTTTTTCGTCGGAAACAAGCGGCACCGAAACGATATTTTCGTCGTTGAGGTCGCCGCTTAAAACGCCCGAGCAGATAGTGTATCCGTTTAAGCCCGTCAAAAGGTTGAAAAGAGTCGCGCGGTCGCTGACGTGAATGGTTTTTTTACGCGGGACCGTGCTGAGGATCTCCTCGGAAAAATAAAAGGAGTTGTACTCGCCCTGTTCAAACGCGAGAAACGGGTAGTCCTCCAAATCCTCAAGAGTTACGCGCTTATTATCCGCGAGAGGATGCTTTGAACTGACAAAGACATGAGCACTTGCCTCAAAAAGAAAATTAAATCTTAAATGATTTTCTTTTAAGAGCTTATTTATTACCTTCTCATTGAAATCGCTCAAATAAATGACTCCGATTTCACTTCGCAAATTCGTTACATCCTCAATAATCTCATTTGTTCTTGTTTCACGAAGTGTAAACTCATACTCCTCCACATCCAATTCCGAAAGCAATTCTACGAACGCATTTACGGCAAAAGCATAATGCTGCGTGGAAATCGAGCAAAGCCGCTTTGGGGGATTTTTACCCGTGTAACGCTGCTCTAAAAGCTGAGTCTGTTCAATGACTTGCCGTGCATAAGATAAAAATTCGTTGCCGTCAATCGATAGGGTTATTCCCTTAGTTGTGCGGTAAAATATCTCTATACCCAACTCTTTTTCAAGCTCTTTCACCGCCGCGGAAAGACTCGGCTGTGAAATGAACAGCTGTTTTGAGGCTTCGGTTATTGACCCGCACTCTACTATTTTGATTATATATCTAAGCTGCCGGAGTGTCATAAGTCTCCCTCCATAGTTTTATTCTATGATTATAGGCTAATCCACAATAAAACTCAATAGTCAACAGATATTTCCTGAGCAAATTCCTAATATGTTGACATAGCTGTTTGATTTCATGTACAATTAAATACGGACAAGAATATTCTCTGTAACCGTTTAGGGAAATGAAAGAAATGTAGGTAATGAAAGGAAGATGCCTTTTTGAATTTAATTCTATCAAAGCTTAAGGAGGTAGTCTTATCGGTTCTTCCGATAACATTAATTGTCGTTTTATTGAATTTTACTCTTACTCCTTTGGAAACACCTTATTTTATTAGATTTCTAATCGCGGCGGCGTTGATAATTATCGGTTTAACTGTTTTTTTATTGGGGGTTGACCTCGGAATTACTCCGATAGGTGTTGATTTGGGACAGTCCGTCGCAAAATCCAATAGAATTTGGATGGTCGCTTTAGCCGGAATTCTGCTCGGTTTTTTTATCAATATAGCCGAGCCCGATCTTCACGTTTTGGCAGGTCAGGTACAGTCCGTAACCTCGGCTCTTATCTCAAAGCAGCTTATTCTTATAGTCGTTTCCGTAGGAATAGCCGTTATGCTGTCATTGGGTCTTATAAGAATAGTCAAATACGTCCCACTGAATATAATGTTCACTGTTTTGTACGCTATAATCTTTTTTTTAGCTTTTTTCACAACTCCCGAATTTCTTGCCATATCCTTTGATGCCTCGGGAGCTACAACCGGAGCGTTAACTACCCCGTTTATGCTTGCTCTTGCCTTGGGTGTTTCCAGACTGAAAAAGGACAGTAAGGCTTCCGAAATTGATAGTTTCGGCTTGGTTGGTTTGGCTTCCTCGGGTGCTATTATTTCGGTTATGGTAATGAGTATCATATCAAAACCCGAGGGCGTAGCCGCAGCGGTTGCAACGGACGAAGCCTCAACAAATTCAATTCTTCTTCCTTTTATCCAAATGCTTCCCACAATCGCGTGGGAAATTGCCCTGGCGTTAATGCCTATTGTAATTATTTTCTTAATATCTCGTAAATTCTCGCTTAAAATGTCAAAAAAGTCCTTTATAAAGGTGCTGTTCGGACTTATAATGACATTTACGGGATTGGTTATTTTTCTATTGGGCGTAAACGCGGGCTTTATGAAAGTTGGAAATATCGTAGGCTTTAAGTTTGCCTCTATGGATAGCGGTCTTTATGTTATCTTAGCAGGCTTTATCCTGGGAATGGTCACGATTATTGCCGAGCCTGCCGTTTCTATATTGACACACCAAATAGAAGATGTAACAAGCGGATATGTAAAAAGAAAAGTTGTTATGGTATTCCTTGCTTTGGGTGTTGCTTTGGCAGTGGCTTTATCTATTGTAAGAATTGTTGTCCCCGAAATACAATTGTGGCACTTCCTGCTGCCGGGCTATTTATTATCGATTGTGATGTCCTTCTTTACCCCAAAGCTGTTCGTTGGAATTGCTTTTGACTCGGGAGGGGTTGCATCCGGTCCAATGGCGGCAACGTTCATTTTGGCATTTGCCCAGGGAGCAGCCGAGGCTACAGAAAGCGCAAATGTTTTAATAGACGGATTTGGAATTATTGCCATGATTGCAATGACCCCTTTAATTGCTTTACAAATATTAGGCTTTATATTTAAGATAAAATCCAAGAAAAGAGGATAAGCTAAATGAATGATATTGCTGAAGAGATAAATATTGAACTGATATATGTAATTGTAAATCACGGATTTGGCAGTAGAATCGTCAAGGCGGCTAAACGCGATGGGATTAAGGGTTCGACAATTGCCTATGCAAGAGGCACAGCCCATAAAAAATTTTTGGACTATCTCGGACTTTCGGACATCAGAAAGGAAATAGTTTTTTTATTGGCAGATAAAGAAACAGCCTTCCGTGCCATGGAAGACCTAAACAGGGATTTTTGTTTTGACAAGCCCAACCACGGTATAGCGTTTACAACATCTGTTTGTAAGGTTTCGGGAACCAAAAACATTGTATGCAATAAAAAATCTGAAAGAGGTGCCGAAAGCGTCATGTTTAATTTAATTACCATAATTGTAGATAAGGGAAAGGGCGAGGAAGTTGTCGCCGCCGCTGAAAAAAGCGGTTCAAGGGGCGCTACCATTTTGAACGCAAGAGGTTCGGGCATTCACGAGACGGCCAAGCTCTTTTCAATGGAAATAGCGCCTGAGAAAGAAATAGTTTTAATTCTGTCGGAATGCGGTATTACCGATGAGATTGTGAATTCTATAAGCTCAAGTCTGAAAATGAATGAGCCCGGAAATGGTATAATTTATGTTCAGAATGTTAATACGGCATATGGCGTTCGGTAAGACAAGATAATGCGCTTTATAAACAAAATTTGTCAGATGTAATATTTATGTAAGTAATTTATGAAGCTCGTCGAAGTGAATTCTTGTATCCATATTTTCAAGCAGGTGGGCATCGGTACCGAAATGAAAAACCGAGCCGATTTCCTTGCCGAAGCGCCACATTCTTTTCGTCAGTTCAGGGTCGGCAAGTGCCTCGCCCACGTTGATTTCCCATGCAACCCGATGCTTTTTGGCAAGCAGCATAAGTTTATAAAGCTCCTCGTCCGTCATTGCGGCGGCGAGGGCTTTTTTATCCTCAAGAACGCGTACATAGCCTCCGTATATCGGATGCGCAATACAGTCGGCCCTGTCCGCTTCTATGAGCGCAGTCAAAACCTTTACAGTATGCTCCGCATAGCCGCGCGGCGTCTTTTCTTCGGGCTGTTCCCATATTTCAAGGTGGTAGTGATTTGCCGCATACAAGCGGTAGTCCAGCGCCCTGTTAACCTCATCGTTGTCAAGCCACTTGCCGACACCGTACGCCGAAAGCTCCGCCCCGAACAAGAAAGGAATTTCCGTGCCTGTCAATTTTACAACAAACCTGTCTGCCATATTCTTCTCAATCATGGGCGTGTCGGAATGATTGAAATGGTCCACAAGCGCAACCCTTTGCAGCTTTAGCTCCCTGGCTCTTTCTACTATCAGCTTTACCCTCATCTCGGGCTTTGCGCAGCCCGAAAAGGATGTGTGAACATGAAGGTTTTCCTTAACAAGCTCTTCTAAATCAAAACACGGCTCTCTTAAGTACATGATTTTGCTCCCCGGAATTTATTTTATATTGTATTTTAACATTTCAATGTGTCACCGATGTTTAGGAAGGCATACTATAATAAAGTAATTAGTTGGGGTGATGGAATGAATGAAATTAAGTTTTTCCTCGGCGCATCCAATGCTCGAAAATATGTTTCATATTTCTCTGAGTCCTATGTTCCTACCGAGTTCGGAAAATATTTCATTTTGAAGGGAGGACCCGGAACAGGGAAGTCAACATTTATGAAAAAAACAGCCTCGGAAATAGAAAAAGAGGGCTTTACGGTACATAGAATATTTTGTTCCTCGGATCCGTCTTCACTTGACGCAGTATTGTTTCCGGAGTTGAATGCCGGAATTTTCGACGGTACCGCACCGCATGTTATGGACCCCGTTTTGCCAGGGATATGCGAAGAAATAATCAACCTTGGCGCATGCTGGGACAGCTCTGTTTTAAGAAAAAACAAGGATTCTCTCGCCCGTTTGTCTTTATATAACAGCCAGCTTCATAAAAAGGCATCCGATTATCTGTTTGTAGCGTCACGCTTTGACAAAGAAAATCTCCATACTGCAGCACGCGCTTTGGACGGAGAAAAGCTTGATAGATATATAACAAGACTTTGTGCACGCGAAATAGGCATAACCGAAAAGAAAGGCGGCGGCAAGCTCAAAAAATGCTTTTTAAGCGCTGTTACGCCTGAAGGTATAAAGGTACACTACGATACGGTCGTTTCACTCGCCGAAAGAATAATAGTAATAAATGACGAGTTTTCTTGTGTAGCCCCCCTTATTGTAGGTAGTTTTTGTTCATATGCCTTGAAAAATGGTTTGGATGTAATTGCCTGCTTTTGCCCGCTCTTTCCGGAAGAAAAAATCGAGCATATTTTTATTCCGAAGCTTTCGCTTTGTATTTTTTCTTCAAATCAATACCATTCGGCCCCGAAGGAATTCGGCAGGCAAATTCACGGCGCACGCTTTCTTGACACTAAAATCCTTGCTCTAAAAAGGGAGTCTATCGATTTTAATAAAAAAGCAAAGTCGGAGCTTATAGACGAAGCGGTCAAAAAGCTCAAAACAGCAAAGCTTATTCACGATGAAATGGAAAATTATTATATAGGCGCAATAAACTTTGACGAGGTTGAAAAAATACGCAAAGAAACAGTTTTGAAAATTTTCGCACTCAACTAATAATCAGAACATCCCGCCGTTGTAGCCCCAATGCTCGATTTCTTCATACTTAACATAAATACTTGAGGGATTTACGGCAAGCTCTTGCGAAAGAATATCGCAGATTTCACCCGTAAGCTTTCCATAGGATGAGGGTGAGGCTTTTCCTAACAGCTTCACCTCCACAAATGCCGTTGGGCTGTCACTTTTCCCCTTAAACCACAGGCGGCACAAATCTGTAATCTCTACCATCAGCCAAGATTCGCTTTTGCCTATAAGGGTTACCGCTTGCCCGAGCTTCTCCTTAACGTTTATCTCTTTTTCCTGACTGACTTTTATATTGGTTCTTACCTCAATGTAAGGCATTGTTTAACCTCCTTTCGGATAAATTACTTTTTCGGTCCTTTCTCCTTTAATTATTTTGCTTAATTCATAAAGACTGTTTATTACGATACATCCTGCGTTTTTCAGGATTTTCTCGCCCTGATGACCCTTTGTAATGAGGGCGCATTCTATGCAAAGAGCGTTAGCGGTATCTAAATCGTGGAGCGTATCGCCCACCATAATAGCCGTTTTTCTGTCAAGCTTGTTTTCTTCAAAGTATTCTAAAGCCCGAGTTATTTTTTGGGCGGCAAGTTTATCACTCGCCCCGATTATATCCTTAAAGTATTCCTCTATACCGTAATACCGCACGAGCTTCTGAACATCGCTTTTTTGCGCAGACGTGATAATAACCTGCGTAATACCCAAGCTCCTGTTGTGTTCAAGAATTTCCCGGGCGCCCTGCATTAGTCCGATATCGTGTATTCTTTTATTGTAAGCTCTATGATAATCTCGGGATATTTTATCAAAATCTAACTTGTCCGTTCGTAAAAGACCTATGTAAAATTTGATAATAGGGGTATCTACAAGCGAATAATATTTTTCTAAATCTATATGGCTTTCCCCCATTTCATCAAGCATTTCATTTACGCAACAAAGAGCTGTCTCACAGTCATCCAGGAGCGTCCCGTTCCAGTCCCATAAAACTATATCATACATTGAAATACCTCTAACAATACCGACAAAACATATTTAATAAAAGCCGCCGCTTTCCATATTGGTTTGACCCTTAAAGCGGCGCTTTCCCTTATTACTATATCATATCGCTGCCGTCTTGTCACCAGTTATATGATTTTTTTGTGTGGATTACGACGGGCTTGTTTTCTGTCGGATGCGTTATGAGCTTAGCGTTCTTTTTGCTTTCCTTGTAGAGCGATGCCATACACATTCTTATATAGGGTAAAACATATATGGCGGGAAAAATCAAGGCACATAGAAGAAGCGGGACGATAAGGCTTATTTTTACACTCGCAGGGTTAATTGCCGAGCAGTCGAAAACGGCAATGCTTCGCCGTATTGCGCTTCTCGGAGAAAAGCTCTTGCTTTTAGCAGAAATCAGCGGCGCATATATATATTTTTGAATCGAAAGATACCAGCAAATAAAACCAACCGCAAATAAAAATATCGTCGTAATACAAAGAACCGAAAACACCCTTACCGATACCCCTAAATCTACATAAATCAGAAATGTTACCGCTGCGACTCCCGCACCGGGCAGCAGCATTAAACCCAACCAGAAAAGCTTAAATATCCATATAGTAGTATACAGTGTCAGGGCTTTTAGGGCGTCAAGCGTCCGACAGTGAGAAAACAAAACCGACAGCTTTGCTTTGCCTGCACCCGCACAAATACCGTAATACTCCGTTTCTCCCATTTTTATTCCCGCAGCCGTCTGAAGGGACAAAAGAAGCATCACTGCAAACACGAGATAAATAAAATATGTCGTCAAAAGATTCGGACTAAAGTAGTTTATATAGTCCTGAGCCGTTTTTGCGGAGAGTGTGTAAACCGTAACCACACACACGGAAATAAGCAGAATTCTTAAAAACAAGGCAAAAAGGGAAACGAGAAACAGCTTTCCCGTAATTCCCGTCATAGCCTTTTTCGCCGCTGACTTTATTCCGAAATTCATAAAAACATCCCTTTGTCACGCATTGGTTTGTTCTTATTTTTGCCTTAAACAGTATTTTTTATTACAATAATCATATATTTTCCGAAAAAAGATTGATTATTTCAATAGCCAATCTCATTACCTTTTCAATACACTCCCCGTTAATTGTTTTTGTTGAGTCAAAACGGTTGGGGTAATATTGTCTCGAGCTTTTTCCTACAGCTCTTATTGTCGCCGCAGAAATACCCGCGTGATTAAATCTCACGGCATCTGTACTGCCAAGCTTTATCGGCGCCCTTTTTATTTTTACTCCGACATTGCCCGAAGCTGTTGAGATCAAGGAAAAAAGTTCGTCCTTTATTTTTAACAGCCCCGATTCATCGCGAACAACGAGTGCTATTTCATCAGATTTGCAAAGTGATTCTAAAACGACAATAAAAGTCCGGATCCCCGTAAGCTCTTCATGATTATTTTTTATAAATGCGCCTGCACCCCTTTGCCCTGCATTTTTCCCGCAGGTCAAAAGGCACTCGACCCTTGTGTCCTTATATCTGTACGCACTGTTTGAAAGCTCTCTCATAATCCCGACAGCCGCATACGCGCCCGATAAATTATGTGCGGCTCCCCTTACCTTCCTTTTGCGGGAAAAGAAAAACAACGCAGGAATATAGATTATGTTCAAGAAAAGCTGAAAAACACCGATTTTTGTCCAAGCTCCGTCTGTACGGGGAAGCCCCGCCCCCATAAAAATAAGAAAAATCACAACCGAAAAAACCATCCCCAACGCAAAAAGCAAGGTGAAAATCAAAAGCCAATTCGGGGGAAAGCCCGTCGAATAGCGATACTCATTAGCACTGTCAATATTTGCGCAGATGATTACTCTTTTAGCAAAGCCCGACGAGGAGTTTCTAACCGCATATACATTTTTTCCCCTTCCCTTTCTTAAAAGAAAGTTGCCGACGGGTCTTCCGAATAAAAAACCGTACACAAACCAGCACAAGGCAAAAAGCCCAAAGAATAAAGCGGCAATCGGAAATGCGGGAGACTCGGAAAAACGAGACATAAAAAACACGAATGAGGAAAAAATCATTAATGCGGCAGGACCCGTATATGCGGCAGCTTGCGCCCCGGGGCGGTATGAAACCTCCTGAAGGGAAACACTGTCGGCAAATTCGCTGAGAACATTTCTTAAATATTCCGCAGTATCACTTTCGTGGACGTTTTTTTTGTCATAGCCTTTGAAGGTGTCCGCGATATAGCGAACACCCTCGCTGATAAATTTTCTGCTTTCATCGTCAAAGTAAGGCGAATGTTTCATAAGCTCTAAATTCCCGTTAATCTACTTAATTATGGAAACATCTCCGTGGTAAGCCGGGAGTGCATGCGGACGAGCAATTTCTCCGCCCGATTCAAAAGAATCTATTGCCGCGAAAATATATTCCATCGTCGCAAGAGCATCTCTTCCGCTTGCCCTTATATGCTCTCTGGGCACGTTGTTTGTTATATCCTCAAGGAATGCGTGAATTCTTATGGGGAATGTGGCTCCAAAGTCGGTAATGCCCGTGTTCATAATTTGAGGCTCCTCTTCATGCTCCCAATAAGTGATTTTTTCAACGCAGTTTTCAATACAGAACGTTCCCTTTGTTCCCGCAAGCTCAAAGCTCCACCAGCCGCCTAACCCGAAACAGGCATCGCCGCGCTGTGAAAGCAAATATCCTACACAGCCGTTTTGGAATTTCATATGTATGCTCTGAACCGAAAGCATTAAGTCGCCTGATTGCTTGCGCGCACCGGGTCTGTCCATAAACGCCTGAATATGAGAAATTTCTCCGCAGAAATGATGCATAACGGAAAAGGGATGTGTAAGGAAAGCCTTTGCGTGAGAATAAGGCATCTGCCAACGTGAATTTTTGTTGATTTCACAAGGGGTAACCGTACTGCCGTTAAAGCCCACCTTGTTAATGCAATAAATCTGCTCTCCTATTTTTCCGCTTGCGATATATTCCCTTGCCTTGTCTGCCGGACCTGAAAAGAAATGGTTTAGATTACAGCCGAGATACAGGTTTTTCTTAGCGGCGAAGCTTACCATTTCCCTTGCTTCAAGGATATTGTTGGAAATGGGCTTTTCGGTTAAAACGTGCTTGCCGGCATCAAGCGCTTGCATTACCGGCTCATAGTGCCAGCTTCCGTTTTCAAGTCCGCTCGTAGTCACATCAATAATATCAAGCTCCGGATGTGCGTCAAGCATCTCTTTTAAACTGTAAAAAGCTTCAACACCGTATTTTTCGGCGGCTTCATCCGCCCTGTCTTTTCTCAGGTCGCATACACACAGGAGCTGTGCAAGCTCATCCTCCTTATAGCATTTCGCGTGGGTATTTCCTATGCCGCCCATACCGACTACCGCAACCTTTAAGGGTGATTTAGACATAAGCTTTATTCCTTTCGCTGTGCCTTTGCACAATATTAATTTATTCCGTTACATCGGCTACTCTTATTATGGCTGAGTTTTCCTTTATTGATTTTATCGCGGCGTGAATTACTCTTGAAGCTTCGAGTCCCTCTTTGCCGCTTCCGTCTATGTTTTCGGGGCTTACTTCCAAGTCAACCTGCCGAACAAAGGAGTGAATTCTGTCCCTGAATGTATCATAAAAACCTTCAAATCCCCCAAATACGGGATTTGTATAGACCTGCTTTACCCAAGAGTTTGTAGGATAAAGCACAGCCTCGCGCCACATGTCCTCAAACACAAGTCTGCCGTTGACACCCGCAACCTCGCATCTCTCCATAGGATGCCCGCGCTTAATGTCATAAGAGCTTGTCAAATGCCCGACGGCGTTGCACTCAAACCTCATATTTATGGAAGCGGTAGAATATATCTCCCTGCCCGAAGCCTTAAGCGCAAAACAGGATACCTCCTTAACGGGTCCGCAGAAATATTGCATAATGTTGACGCTGTGCGGATTTAACGCCTTAAGGTGATAGTAAGGGGTGTCAAGCGGGTCACTCCTGCCTATCCAAAGCGCCATATTGCAGAAAAGCAGCTCGCCTATCTCGTTTTCCTCTTGCCATTTTTTCGCCTGCCTTGCGGCGGGTGTAAAGCGGTGATTAAGGTCAATACCGTAACAGCGATTGAGCCTCCTTGCCGTTTTAACCATTTGCTCTGCCTCTCGCAAATTGTTGCTGATTGGCTTTTCCCCGAGTACATGACAACCTGCCTCTAATGCCTCAATAGTCGGCTCAAAGTGGTCGCTCGCATACTCAAAGCCGCCCGTTGAAACACTGCAAATATCGGGACTTAACGCCTCAAGCATTTCCCTTGCGCTCAAAAAATACGGTACGCCGAATTTCTCCCCCGCGCTTTTTGCCCTGTCGGGTATTCTGTCGCATACTCCTACAAGAACAGCCCTGTCACACTCGGAATATGCCCTTGCGTGATTGTGACCGATATGCCCCATGCCAATAACACAGCATCGCTGCATTTGTTTCGCTTCCCTCCCTATAAGTTAGCCCACCGGTTTAGACAAGCTTAGCCTGAAGTTTTTTTGCCGCCTCGGGGTCACCTATATGCAGGGAGTTATATGCCTCCTCGGAAGTCTTGAAGGGCCTTCCGAAGCCGTTCCAATCAAGGTTCGTATACATGGGGTTCTCTCTTCCCGTCTCTTTTTCCCTTTTCTTGATATGAGCCTCCATCCTTGCGGTAAGAAACTTAACGACCTCAGGCTCCCTGTCGGCAATATTATTAAGCTCCAAAGGGTCGTTTATAAGGTTATAAAGCTCTATAGGCGGCTTAAAATGAAAATCCGGCTCAAGAGCTATCATCAGCTTCCATTCGGGAGTGCGCCAGCCGTGTTTTCTCATCCAGGTTGCCTCTGTAATATAAAACTCGCTTTCCTGCCTTACGCCTTCGCCCGTTATCGCCTTTGTCATATCTCTTCCGTCAAAAGCTATATCGCAGTCAATTTCGCACAGCTTAAGAATTGTGGGCATAATATCCTTAACCTGGCAAAAATCCGATACCCTTCCCGTGTATCCGAACTTTTTATAACGGAAGGCAAACGGGACGACGAGTACATTATCATAAATAGAGTGGTGGTCAAAATAACAGTCATGGTCATAAAGCGTTTCGCCGTGGTCGGAAGTGAAAACGACTATCGTGTCTTCCTCGGCTCCCAAAATACGAAGCTTTTCTAAAATTTGATTTATGCAAGCGTCCATATAAGCCACCGAGCCGTCGTACTGTGCTATTATATAGTCGGCATCTGTACAGCCTTCCGGGAACCAGGTCAAAAAATAATCGCGGAAGGGTTTGAACTCATATACAGGCTTTAACGACTTATTATCGGGGTCAAATTCATCGTTTGCGTAAAACAACCTGTCAAAGGGTTTCGGGGCATAATACGGGCTGTGCGGGTCCATATGGCGCATAAACATCAGCCAAGGCTTATCCTGAGACACAAGCCTTTCAAGCTCGGGAATGGCAGCTGAGTTCAAATTTTCCGCTTTATGCGGTTTCCAGTCTCCGTAATTTATATAATTGTCAAAGCCTCTTGAACCCGCATTACCCTTAAAGCCGATGCAGGTAGATGTATAGCCGTATTCGCGAAGCAGCTCCGGAAGCGTCTTTATGCTCTCAAGCAGCTGTCCCTTATGGCGAAGCGCGACGCAATCGGTACCGAAGCAATCAAGCCCCGTGAGCATTGAGGCGTAACCCGGGGTTGTGGGAATGGAGGGGCTGAACATATTTTCAAATACAATGCCGCCATCCTCAATATACTTGTCTATATGCGGGGTTGTAAGCCTTTCATATCCGTAAAGGCTCATGTGGTCGCTTCTTAAGCTGTCAATACCGAAAAACAGAATATTCGGTCTTTTTCCCATATGTTTCACCGTTCCCTTCTATGTGGTGCTTGTTTTTATTCTTTTATTGTCTGCTTCAGGCAAGCGTTCATATATCCAAAGCTCTCGGCAGCTATAACAGCCGCGTCGGTGAGTGCTTGGTCGGGTCCTATTATCTCAAGGCACACCGGACCTTCATAGTCCCCGTTTACCATAGCCTTAAAATAGCCGTAAAGGTCAATATCGCCCCTACCGCACGCCTGCATAGCGGGCTCGCCGGGCGAGGGTCCGTTTCCTAAGCAATCGCGTATATGTATATGCTTAACCGCCGACATAACCTTAGGCAGTTCAACCGCCGGGTTTTCGCCCGCTCTGTGAATGTGACTCGGGTCCATATCAACGCCGAGAAACTTTGATTTGATTTGTTTTATCATCTTAAGCGTTGTTTCGGTGTCATGCACAGCCGCTCCGACATGCGCCTTTACGCAAAGCGTAACCCCAAAGCTTTCGGCATCGCTTGCGAGAACGGAAATAATCTCCATGGCCTCTTTAAAGGAGTCCTCATCACCGGACTTTCCGCCCGAGCCTATGTTTGCAACCGGTATCCCTAACTGCGCGCACGCCTCAAAAGCAAGAAGCATTCTCTCCCTGTCACGCGAGGCAACCTCTGCAGAGAGAAAAGGCAGGTTATATTCCTGTGAAATTGAGAGAAGCTCGGTTTTTTGAAGCTTGTATTTCGCAGGCATAAGATGCTCACACATACCCTCTATAGCCGAAATCTCCACCCCGTCATACCCGCAGCGGCTGATTATCTGCGCCGCCTCACGAAAAGAAAAACGCTTAAACAAAACGCTGTTTACTCCGAGTTTTATCATAAAGACCGCCTTTCTTAAAGCTGATAATGTCTATATTAATGCAAACATATTAATAATTCAAGGCATAATGGAATAAATCTTGAAATTCTTAAATGTTTGAAGTATTATTTATATCATAAAAGGGGTAACAAGATGAGATTTGACCTTCATGTCCATACGGCGGAAAACGATATCGTTGTCACAAAGGACGCACCCGAAATCGTAAAAATGTACCACGAAAAGGGGTACGAGGGATTAGTCATTACAAACCACTTTTTCAGCCTTTCGCTTGAGTGGTATAGGGATATTCTCCGGGGCGCTTCGCACGAAAAAATGATAGACCATTACCTTAAAGGCTATCGAAACGCAAAAATAACGGGTGACGCACTCGGAATGGTAGTTCTTCTCGGAACAGAGCTTAGGTTTGACAATACAAGCAATGATTATCTCGTCTTCGGCATAGACGAGGATTTCCTTTACAATGCGCCGATGCTTAACACTCTGACACTTGATAAATTCCTGAAAATAATGCCTGAAAACTCACTTATCTACCAGGCTCACCCCTTTAGAAACAATATGACCATAACAAAGCCCGAAAAGCTTTTCGGTATAGAGGTCTACAACGGCGGGACGCCAAAAGACAGAAACGAGTTTGCCCGAATGTGGGCCGATATGCATAATTTGCGAAAAATCAGCGGCTCCGATTACCACCTTCCAAAGCATTTGGCAAGGGGCGGAGTTGATTTTTTTAATCGCGTTGAAACGAATGATGAGCTTGTAGCTCAGCTTAGAAGCGGACGATATACACTTATTGAATTCGGAAAAGGAGCGGCTAATGATTAATATCGGTATTATAGGCTTCGCCCACTCTCATGTAATCGGTATTTGCGAAGAATGGCTGAAAAAGCCCGAGCTTGAAATTCGTGTGGCTTTTGGCTGGGATGCGGACAAAGCCCGCTGTGCCTTAGTGTGTAAAAGACTAGGTATACCCGAGGCTCAAGAGCTAAACGATATTCTCGGCGACGACAATATTCAAGCAGTTTTTATAGCCTGCGAAACTCTTTTTCACGCGCGTTATGCCGTCATGTCGGCTAACGCTAAAAAGAAAATCATACTGTACAAGCCTATTGCTTTAACCATAGAGCAGGCAGACAGTATAATTGATGCGGTAAACGCCAACAACATCGATTTTACACTCGCGTGGCAGATGAGAACAGACCCGGTAAACCTTCAGATAAAGGAGCTTATAGACACGGGCAATCTGGGCAGACCTTATTATTTTCGCCGCCGCCATTGTTTAGGTATGCACAGAAACGAGGATTTTAAGAATACCTGGCACTGCAACGAAAAACTTGGCGGTGACATTTTTGCGGATGACAGCTCCCACGCCATAGATTGGATGATTTCACTTTTCGGTATGCCCAAAAGCGTCATGTGTGAAATGTCCACGATGCATACGCCCGAGGTCAAAAACGACCTCGGCGCGGCAATGTTCAAATATCCGTCGGGGCTTATTGCCGAGATAACGTTCTGCGCCTCATGCTCTGCCGCCGAAATAACGACGGAGTGCTATTTTGAACGCGGTACAATTCAGCATTACGGCGGCGACGCCGTTTCAACAAGACTTCCGCACGAAAACACCCCGTCCCTAAAATGGTTTACCGAGGGCGAAAAGGACTGGCGCGTAAGCGATATTCCTCTTCCCGGCAGTCAATGGGACAGGATATGCGCACAGGCAAAGCCTCTTGCGGAATTTTTAAGAAATAAACGTCCGCCGATATCAACTGCCGCACAGGGCAGGGACGCACTTAAGGCCGTTCTTGCCTGCTATGCCTCCGCCGAAAACGGAAGACGCGAGATAATATAAATCTTTCAATTGATTACACTTTAAATCAATTGACTGATATTAGGAGGGATATTATTGATAAGTACAACCCGTGAAAATATTATCACGGTAGAACATCTGTCAAAGTCTTTCAACGGGATAAAAGCTGTAGATGACCTGAGTTTCTCGGTTCAGCAAGGAAGCTTGTTCGCTTTTTTAGGTCAAAACGGAGCCGGAAAAAGCACCACCATCAATATGCTCATAGGTCTGTTGAAAAAAGACAGCGGAACCGTTTTATACGACGGCTCAAAGGGCGCCGCTTCCTTTAAGGATAAAATCGGCGTGGTGTTCCAGAATAATGTTTTCGACGAGCTTTTGACCGTCGAGGAAAACCTGCTTCTTTACGGTTGCCTTTATATGGTCGATAAGAAAGCCGTCAAAAAACGCTATAGTGAAATCGTTTCCCTTTTGCGTATGGACAGCTATTCAAAAAAGCGCGTCAATACGCTTTCGGGCGGCGAAAAGCGTAAGGCGGAAATCGCGAGGGCGCTGTTCACCGCTCCCGAAATTCTTTTTCTTGACGAGCCTACTACCGGACTCGACCCGAGAACTCGGGCGGAGGTCTGGGATATTCTCGGCTCGATTAAGCGCCGGACGGGTATGACGCTGTTTTTGACCACCCACTATATGGAGGAAACCGCCGAAGCCGACCGGGTGGTAATCATACACCGCGGCAAAAAGGTCTGTGCAGGAAGCCCCGCCGAATTAAAGGCACGGTACTCCTTCGACAAGCTTTTAATAACTCCGGGGGACAGCGAGCTGCTTGAATCGCGGCTTTCGGACGGCGGTATCGCGTTTGAGAAAACGGCTGACACCTATACGCTGCACTCAAATGATACCGCACAAGCCATAGAACTCCTTTATTCCCTCAGAGATAACATACGTTATTTCGAGGTTAAAAAAGGTACTATGGACGACGTGTTCCTGAACGCCACAGGCGAAAAAATCGGGGAGGGTCTTTGGAAATGAACAATATCATCGCGTTGACCAATCGCAACATCAAGCTTTTTTTACGCGATAAAGCTACGGTATTCTTTTCATTTTTAAGCACGATTATCCTTATTGCACTTTATTTGTTGTTTATCGCGAAAACGTATTCCTCCTCAATACTTGAGTATACGGGTAACACCTTATCCGAGTCTGCCGTTAATTTTGTTGTTTATTTGCAGATGATAGCGGGAGTTACTATACTAAACTCTGTATCGCTTTCCATCGGGGTGTTCGGAACCATCGCCAAGGATTTTGAGAATCGGCGTGTGGACAGCTTCCTTTTGACCCCCGTGCGCACTCGTGAGATTTTACTTTCTTATTTTTCCGCAGGCTTCTTTGCTTCCTTCATTCTAAACTGCTTTTCATGGGTTATCGGGATTGTTTCAATCGGGTTGTTGACGGGGTATTGGCTTTTTGTGTCTTCATTTATCTCGACAACCGGGATACTGCTTGTCGCTACGCTGATAAGCGCATCTCTTATGCTTTTTGTCACCTCGCTTGTAAAATCCTCTGCGGCTATAGGGGTAATCAGCGGTGTTGCCGGGACATTTATCGGCTTTTTATCAGGAATATATATGCCGTATTCAAGCTTGGGCAAGGGAACCGAAAAGGTAGGTTCTCTTCTCCCGTTTACACATCTTGCGATTTGGATGAAAAGAGTTGTCTTATCCGACGCTTTCTCTCAGATAAGCATTCCCGAAGAATTTAGAGAAAACATTTTAGAGGGTTATTTTTCAGCCGCAAGCATCGGATTATTAGGCTTTAATATCCCGCTTTGGATTATAATTGCAGCATGCGGCGCCCTCTCCCTTGGGTTTTTATTCTCATCGGGAAGGATACTCGCAAAACGCATGGCAGCATAGAAGCGTTACAATAAAAACGTCGGAGAAAGCTTGAGCTTTTTTCGGCGTTTTTTAGTCTATTCCTTGGTTACCTTATTGGTCTCCCTGACAAATGCCAAGAGGCTCGCGGCAACATTATCTTTTTCTCCGAAGTACAGGTCAAAGTCCTTTGCACGAGTTTCGGGCTTTCCTATCCAGACGGTTAGAATTTCGTCGGTTTGGATTATCGTACGCAAGGTGTCAAGCTCTTGTGCAAGCAAATCACTTGCGGTTACTACAAGGATATTCCCCGCGTCAAGGATGATATTTGAAAGCTCTCCCAAACGGCGTATATGCTCGCGGCGTTCTTCTTGTGAGATCATAGAGCTTTCACTTTTTATGTCCGCGTTTACGCCGTAAAGCATATTTCCTATTCCCATGTAATAAGCTATTTTACCCTCTTCAAGCAGCATTTTTTCAAGCTGCCGCGCTATGCTTTTTTTATCAATCTCTTTTGCTCCGGTAATCAAAATCATTTGCGCTCTTTGGCGGTAATACCGTTCTCTTACATCGTGGGTTATACTGCTTTTATGCCATTTAATATTTCTGGTATTAAGCATACCGCTCAATTCGGGATTATTTAACAGCCCTGTTATTATCCCGCCGCCCGAGATCTCGTAATCGTCTACAATGACGAAGCGCTCCGTATCGGGAATTGAAGCCTCAACATCAAACGCCGAAGGTCTGTCAAGATGTATTATGCACTCGGCAACCTCATGGCGCTTAACCTGCCCTTTTTCCGAACTTTCTAATGTTGCGGCATTAAGTACTTTGATTATTTTTTCAATTTTGCATTCTCTTTGTGCAGAGCCGATTTTGAGCTTATAAGCCTTGTTTGCAACAAGCGGCTCTTTTCCTAACCAAAAGACGGATGCCTTTATTCGGGTGCCCGTTTTCGGTGGCGTTTGCCCGATAATAGTAATGAGCTCGCCCCTTTTTACGTATATCTGCTCGCTCATGCAAAAGCCTGTGGCGTATCCAGAGCTAACGCTTGTCCGGGGCTTTTCGTTGAATGTTTCTATAGATTTTACAAAAGTCTTTTTACCTGACGGCATAAACATTATTTCATCTTTGACCTTTAAAACGCCTGAGGAAATCGTTCCCGCCACAATGCGCCTGTTGTCATTACCCGATGTAAATTTATACACATCCTGTACCCACATTCTCATGGGCAGACCGTCAGGCTGTAAGGATTCCTTAAAGCTGTCAAGTACTTCAAGCACGGTCTCTCCCTCGTACCACGGCATACTCTTTCCGCGCTGAGCAATATTCTCCCCCAGCGCCGCGCTTATCGGTATATAGCGGGAGGCGTACATTTTAATTTCTCCCAAAAACTTCGAATAACCGCTGACAATGGAGTTATAAGCCTGCCGGCGCTCTCCCTCGTCAAAAAGGTCAAGCTTATTCACCAAAACGGCGATTTGCTTAATTCCCAGCATAGAAAGCATATAGCCATGGCGGCGGGAATTCTCGCAAATACCTTCTTTTGCGTCTATAACGAGAAGCGCCGCGTCCGCACGGGAAGCGCCTGTTATCATATTTTTCAGAAATTCAATATGACCGGGAGCGTCTATTATTATATATTTTCTTTTTTCAGTCTTAAAGAAACAGCGTGCCGTATCTATTGTTATTCCCTGTGAGCGTTCATCCTTCAGCGCGTCCAAAAGAAAGGCATACTCAAACGGTTTGTCGGTACGACGGCAAAGCTCGCGTACAGCCTCAAGCTTTCCCTCGGGCAGAGAAGAGGTATCGGCAAGCAGTCTGCCTATGACAGTGCTCTTTCCGTGGTCGACATGCCCGACTATAACTATATTCATTTCCCTGTCCTGCATATTAATGAAAACGCCCTTTCATAAATTGTGAAGTGAGCCTACTGTTACATATAGCCGTCCTTGCGCAGCTCCTCTAAGCCTCCGCCGTCCTCCTTGTCCTGTTCCCTGCCCGAGCGCTCGGCAATATTGGCGAATTTTCCGGTCTTTAACTCCTCAATAATTTCCTGAATATTACGCGCGTCGGAGTCCACGGGCTTTGTGCAGGGCCAACATCCGAGCGAGCGGTACCGCTTGCCGTCTCCCTGATTAAAGTAAAGAGAAACTACGGGCACATTCTCCCTGTTGATGTACTCCCAGACGTCAAGCTCCGTCCAATCGAGAAGCGGATGGATTCTTATATGTGTTCCGGGTCTGAAATCAGTTTTATATTGCCCCCAGAATTCAGGCGGCTGGTCGCCTATATCCCAGTCGTTGTTCTTGTCTCTCGGGGAAAAATATCGCTCCTTTGAGCGGCTGCCTTCCTCGTCGGCCCTTATTCCGACTATCACTCCTAAATAAGGCTCGTTGTTTTTATCCGGTTCATAATCACCTGTTTCTTGATTTAGCCTGAATCGCTGCCACTGTCCCGACAAGGTGTTTCTCAGCGCCTCGGTCTTCAAGTTTTTGCAGCATTCTATACGAGTCGCATTGCCGTCCGGAAAGGTCAGCTTTTTTTCAAGAGCCTCTCTGTTCTCGCCATAAACCATGTCAAGATGCCACTTTTTTGCAAGAGCATCACGATACTCAATCATCTCTGGAATTTTATAATGCGTGTCAATATGCACAAGCGGAAAAGGCACATGACCGAAAAAAGCCTTGCGGGCAAGACTTAAAAGAACAGTAGAGTCCTTTCCTATTGACCAGAGCATGCAAAGGTTGGGGAAGCGATTGTACGCTTCTCTGAGTATGTGTATGCTTTTGTTTTCAAGGCTGTCAAGATGCGTCATACCAATCTCCAAATCTCAACTGAATTTATTTTCGATGCTGTTTAGAATATAAAAACCTTTTTCGTTAACCGTATTTTCTCGGTTATACCTCATCTGTGTATTGTCTCCCTGAAGGAGCACCCCTCCCGCCTGTTCAACTATACACTGCATTGCGCAGGTGTCCCACTCCATAGTACACCCGATACGGTAATAAACATCGGCTTGCGACGAAGCTATAAGGCAACCCTTTAGGGAGGAACCCTTCCCAATGGTGCTTCCGATTTTTGCTTTGTTGCGCTCTAAAAGGGCGCGGGTTTGCTCGTCAAGATGGGAGCGTGATGTCACTACCCTTAAATTTTCTCTTTTATCGGATACCCTAATAGCGTTTTTCTGCCTGAAGAAATCATCAAAATTGCTTTGCTCATATGCTCCTTCTCCCTTTGCCGCATAATAAAGCTTTCCTAAGGCAGGGGCATAAATGACTCCCGCAATGCTTTTCCCGAAATAGGTAAAGCCTATATTAACGGTAAATTCCCCGTTCCTCTTGACAAACTCCTTTGTTCCGTCAAGGGGGTCCACAATGAAACAACGGGGATTTTTAAGCCTTTTCGGGTCGTCTGCGCTCTCCTCGGATAAAATCGCAATATCGGGATATCTTGCTTCAAGCTCTTTTCGTATAACCTCGTCCGCCGCTAAATCCGCCCGGGTTAAAGGCGTGTCGTCCTCTTTGCGCATAACTGCAAAATCCTCACCGTAAACCTGTAAAATTACTTCTCCCGCTTTTTTAGCGGTTACGCAAAGAAATTCGGTAATATCGCGAAGGGATAAAAGCGTCTTGGTATAGTCAATTACAATCCGCGCTGCCTCTTCGGCGGTCGTTTGTTCTGTCTTAATTAGGATATCCGGATTTTCAGGAGCTTCATAAGGTGAGGAAATGCCCGTAAAATCCTTTATCTCCCCTGCCAAAGCCCTCTTGTAAAGACCCTTCGGATCACGCTTTGTACATACAGAAAGCTTTGTATCAATAAATATTTCAATAAACGGACAACCAAAACGCTCGCACTCCTTTTTTGCTCTATCTCTGTCCTTTGCAAACGGGGAAATCGCACTGACAAGACAAACGGCTCCGCTATGGGCGAAAAGAGCCGCAACACATCCTATTCTGCGAATATTCTCTTTCCTGTCCTCATCGGAAAAGCCCAAATCGCTGTTAATAGAGCTCCTTAAATTGTCCCCGTCAAGCAAATAGGCGCGAATTCCGCTTTCTAACAGCATGCGTTCAACAATTGAAGCAACAGTCGTTTTACCCGAACCCGAAAGCCCGGTAAACCAAAGCACCGCTCCCTTTGAGCAAAGGCGTGAGCGAGTGTCAATATCCAAGGAATCAAAGCGAAAAATATTATCCATAAGCCTCCGAAAAAAACTTTTTTTGTTGCAAAGCGTCGAAACGAATGATAAAATCAATTAAGGACAAAAATGAAAGGCGCTATTTATTATGCTCATAACTATAATAGGCAGGGGTCACTCCGGAACTCGCGCTATATCCGAAACACTTTCTCGCAGCGGTATTTTTATGGGAGAGCCTCTTAACTCTTCATGGGACCTCGTTCCCGCCGAAAAAATGTATGAGGCGTGCAGAATATTCGGAAGCTATGTAAAATACACCGGGGGACTGAATTGGGACTTTTCGAGAGTGATTGAAAGCAAACCAACTCCCGAATTTGTAAGACTGATAGAGGAGTATCTTGACAGCGTTTTATCCTCAAGCGCCGAAAACAAGGGCTGGAAAATTCCCGAAACAACCCTTTGTTACCCATGGATTCTTAAAATGTTTCCTCAAATATACTATATTCATTGGGTGCGTGACCCGAGAGACTGTATTTTAGGCAGCCATGTTACCGATGATCTTCGCGATTTTAACATTGACTCCCCCGCTACAGACGATTTAAGGGAGAGAAGGGCAATCAGCTGGAAGTACCAAAGGGAGATTATGAAGGCAACTACCAAACCCGAAAAGCTTCTTTCTCTTCGTTTTGAGGATATGGTGCTCCGGCAGGAGCGGACGCTTGCAAAGCTTCGGGAATTCTTGAATGTTCCGATAGCGGAAATCGAAATGCGTTCTGATTCCATAGGCAGATATAAGACCGATACCGGTACTCACTTCTTCGAATTTTTCAAGGAGGATTTAATTGAGTGCCGCTATGAGCTTAATTAAAGAAGCCTTTCCCTCATTTCCTCTTGTGTTCCGTTAAAGAGTAGGTACGGCGGTATATCAAACACGGTCTTACAGCCGATGTTCCCGTCTTTATTAAGCCTGAACGCCGCTCTGGCATAGCAAAGCATTACATTTGCCGTGAATTCGGGATTTGAATCAAGCTTTAAGCTGCATTCGATTATTTGCTTATTTCCCTCTCCCGTCGTTCCGCTTCGCAGTACGAACCCCCCATGGGGAATTGTACTGTGATTTTTTATGAATTCCTCCCGGGAAATAAAATGTACGATTGTGTCGTAATCCTTAAAATAATTCGGCATATTTTTGACTGTTTTTTCTATTTCATTTTTGTCTGCACCTTCTTCGGGTACTATGAAGCACTCGCGAAGATGCATATTACGAGGGGTGAAATCAGGATTTTCGCCGTTTCTCACTGCCTCAAGCGCGGAATCTATAGGGATTGTGTATTGCTTCGCATCCTTAACTCCCCGCACACGGCGTACCGCGTCTGAATGACCTTGACTTACACCCTTGCCCCAAAATGTATAGCTTTTGCCCCGGGGCAGGATGACCTGTGCAAGAAGCCGATTGAGCGAGAATGTTCCCGGGTCCCAGCCTACCGAGATAATCGCCGTCTTTCCCGACTCGAGCGCGGCTTTGTTTACTTTGTTGAAATGTCCGGGTATTTTTGCATGGGTGTCAAAACAGTCCACAATATTAAAATACCCCGCCATTTCGGGTGATTGAGAGGGTAAATCCGAAACGCTTGAGCCGCACATGAGCATAACATCGATTTTTCCCTCCATCGAACACGCTTTTTCCTGAGAGAAAACGGGAGCGGCAGACTCCTTTTCAATTAAGGACGGCTCTCTGCGTGTAAAAACTGCGACAAGCTCCATATCTGGATACTGATTTATATCTTTTTCAACCGCCTTAGCTATATTTCCGTATCCGAAAAGTCCGATTTTAATGCTCATCACAACACGCCCCTTTAACTTAAATCAATTTAATATACTACTATAATCGTATTCAAATATCAAGGTTTATAATTAAAATTCAATAAAAGCTTTGTCGCACAGTGACTAAGTTAAAAAAAAGAATTAAAGACAAGCTGATATACTGAGATAAGACTGAATCCGGTAACATACAACTCGCTTGCTTTACTTCACAGTCATATTATGAAAGTGAGGAATATTCATAAAAAAAATACATTTGCATCCCATGCGGTTATATCTATGACCCTGCTATCAGAGACCCGGACAGCGGTATAGCTCCCGGCACCGCGTTTGAGAATTTGCCGGACGACCGGCAATAACCTATTTGCTTTGTAGGTAAAGATGATTTTGAGCCCGCTTAATAATATAAAGGAGAAGAGATAAAATGAGTATGTTTTGTTTTCAATGTCAGGAAACTGCCGCAGGCAGGGCTGTGCAGTTCGCGGATTATGCGGAAAACAGAGGATGCGGCAAAGCTTCAGGACCTTCTTATTTATACGCTGAAAGGAATTTCCGAAATTGTGGTTAAAGGTAATATAAAGACCGATTCATAAGCGATATAAATCACGAGGTACTCAGAGGCCTCTTTATAAAAATAACCAACGCAAATTTTGACCCGCAAGCAATAGAAAAATAAATTAAAAAGATGATAGAAATCAGGAACAACCTGCTGAAATCCGTTTCTTTGCCCGGACTTCACGACTGCGCCGCCTTTAGCTTGGACAATGACGAGTCAATGCTTCAAAAAGCCGCGTCAATAGAAGTGCTGTCAACAGAAAACGAAGACATTCGCTCTTTACGTGAAATGATTAATTCATCAAGCGTAGGCGATAATTCCTCATAAATTAAAGGCGTTGTTTTTATGGTTGCTTTTCCATATTGTTTGCATATTACAGTACTGTATCAAGCCGCTTATATCAAAGCAGGAGACAAGCGCATATTTTTTATTTTTGCAATAAAAGCGTAAATGAAATTCTAAAAGCATAGTCTGATTATAACACTGAAAGTAAACGCTTGTTTTTTGGGATTTATATGCTATAATCATATTAATATATTTCCTGAAACGGGGGCATTGTTTTGGCAAAAAAACTAAAATTAAACTACGGTAAAACCATACTTATCGGCTTTGGATTTATGGCGTCTTCGGTAGCCTGGGGTATTTATGATCCTTATGTTACAACAATTCTCAACAATTTACTGAGTAAATCAGCTACCATTGCCGCCTGGGGCGTCGCAATAGTTGAAAGATTTCCAAAAATTCTTGACTTCCTTTCCGCCACGGGCGAGGAGGTAGGAACCGTAGCGGGCGGGTTTACGCTTGTTCCGCTTTTTATCGGACTTATTATGACCTTTGACAACATCTTCGGCGTAATATTCCAGCCAACCTTCGGAAAGCTGTCCGACCGCTGTCATTCGCGGTTCGGCAAGCGCAGACCCTTTGTGTTCTTCGGAGCGCCGATTTCCGCCCTGTTTTTTATACTTATTCCGAGGATGTCAACTATTCCCGCCCTTATGTTTTGCATAATAATGTACGTGTTTATCATGTCTCTCTGGCGTGCTCCCGTCGTAGCGCTTATGCCCGACCTTACCGCACCCTCCCTAAGGAGTGAAGGCAACGCCGTTATTAATCTTATGGGGGGCATAGGCGGACTTCTTGCAACTCTTGCCGCTTCAATAGTCTGCCTAATAGGCGGCTTCAACAAAGATACTGATGCCGAAAGCTATATACCCTGGGTATTCGTTTTCGGTGCAGTTATTATGATTGCCGCAACTGTTATCCTTTTCTTTTTCGTTAAAGAGCCTGACAGCCGTTTAAAAATCCTTTCCGAGGAAAGACAGGCAAACGATGAAAAGGCAAGGCTTAAAGCCGCAAAGGAGGCCTCAAAGGTCGAAAAAGCACGGCTTAAGGCTATCAAGCTTTCAAAAGGCGAGCGCAAGAGTCTCATATTTATGCTTATAGGTCTTTTCTTCCTTTTCTGCGGCGCCAATGCGGTCCAAACCTTCTTTGCGCTCTTTGCCTCCGAAATTCTCAATAAAAACGTCGGACAGGCGACGACTATGCTGTTTATGTTCGTAGTAGCTTCTGCTATTTCAGCAGTTCCTGCAGGCTATCTCGGAAAAAAGCTCGGCAGAAAAAAGACCATACTTATCGGTTTAACGGCTTTCCTCGCCGCTTTTTTGGCGTATCTTGCCGTACAGCTGATAACGGGTAAAGGCATAGCTCTTGTTTGGGTAGCTCTTATTGTCGGGGGCGCCGCAAATATGCTCATTACCGTCAACACACTTCCCCTTGTGCTTGAGATTGGCGGAGTCGAAAAAATCGGAACCTTTACGGGATATTATTACACGGCGACCTTCTCTGCACAGATTGCGACACCCATCATTTACGGAACTGTGCGTATGCTTTCGGGAACTTATATGTCACTGTTTGTCTATTGTCCGATTTGCTTTATAATTTCATTTCTGAGCATTATGCTTGTAAGGCACGGGGAGTCTATTCCCGAGGATATATTAAAAAAGGCTCAGCAAGAGGACTTATAAGCTGAATAAAGACAAAACGCCGTCGGTTTTATAGCCGGCGGCGCTGCTTATTTCTTTGAATTATTGCTCACCCTGAATCTTTATGCACTCCTTGAAGTGCTTCCCTTTTTCTTCAAAATTCTTATATTTATTGTAGCTTGCGGCGGCGGGAGAAAAAAGGCAAACCCTCCCGCGCCTCGTGTTTTTATATGCAAAGCTTACAGCCTGTTCCATATTCTCCGCCTTTAACAAGCGGCTTTGACACCCGTTTTTTTTAAGAGCATCTATAATTTTATGCCCTGTTTCGGGAAGTCCCGCAAGGTTAGGCACCTTTCCGTCAGACAGAAAGTCTAAAAGCAAAGAATAGTCAATGCCCCTGTCAAGTCCCCCGAAAATCAGCGTATCTACATTTTTTAATGTCTTTACGGCATTAATTACAGCGGTGGGAATTGTTGCAATGCTGTCATTATAAAATTCAATTCCCCGATATTTACCTGCAAATTCGAGCCTGTGCTCTATTCCCTTAAAGCTCCTTATCGCTTTTTCCATACAGTCGTCGCTGACGCCGAAAATCCTTGCTACAGCCACGGCATAGCCTAAATTCTGCCTGCTGTGCTCCCCTAAAAGGTGAGGGGTAAGCGATTGCAGGTGTATAATAAAACAATCGCTCACCGCCTTTGAAAAAGGCACCTCGATTATCCTGCCCTTAGTGATTTTCTTCAAATCGGTTATTTTTTCATCCCTTTGCTCCGGGTTATATATAAAGTAATCCTCTTGCGTCTGAAATCTTGCTATATTAAGCTTTGCATTTACATAGCCCTTAAACCCGTCCTTGTAATGGTCAAGGTGCTCCTCGTAAATATTAACCAAAACCGCGATATGGGCAGACGCCCTCGTAAACTCAAGCTGATGAGAGGACATTTCAACAACCGCTATTTTTGTGTTTTCGGGAACATCGAAAACCGGAACGCCGATATTTCCAATCAGTGCGCAATTCAAGCCTTTGCTTTTGAGCATTTCATATATTAGCGTTGAGGTTGTGGTTTTACCCTTTGTCCCGGTTACTCCGATAACCGTCTGTCCAAAGAAGCGCAAAAACAAATCAAGCTGGCAGGTGATTTCTGTTTTTTCCCCCACGCTTATGCCGATAAACGGTATCCCGGGACTCTTAATAACAATGTCATAATTATTTATTCCGGAAAGATACGACTCCCCGCATACTGTCATAACAAATGGGTCCGCCATCTCTATTCGGGCATAATCCGCTACCGTAAGCTCCTTGTCGGGCAAAAAACGCCTTATAAAGGCAAGGGTAGACCTGCCCTCCCTGCCGTATCCGAGTATCATTATTCTTTTATCAGCAAGATAGTCAATTACCGGCAGAGACAATTCTCTTCATCCTCTCTACAGCAAATAGAAATTTATCGGGCACAAGGTGCTCCATATTAAATTCGTCGAGTATTCTTGTTCCATGCTTAACGATTTCTTCTGTTTTTTCTGTTCGGTCAAGATATCCGAGTAAAAACGGCAGCTGTTTGCCGGAGCTTTTCAGCTGCTCGGTTTTTTTTGATACGGCAAAGAGGTATTCCCGCGTCGTCCCGACGCATTCAAACGGCTTCACGGGTAAATGCCCGATTAGCCCCTTAAAGGTAATAAGCAGTTTTTCATTCTTAAAAAGGTTTTTCGGAAAAATTTCTAACATCTCATCCTCGCTTAAAAATGGCGATAAAACCCCAAAAACAAAAAGACATTTAGGACAGCTGCAACACCAAATGTTCTCCTTGCTGCCCCTGTTACAGCTTCTGAAAACCATATGATATTGCTTCTCACCCGCAAAATATTTTGCTATCTGAAGCTCATTAAACGGTCTTAGCAAGCTGAAATATTTTATGTTTTTTGTTATATACTTATTAACATATTCATAAAAATCCTTTTCAAATGTAAAGGATTTGGAATACTGATGATTTACACTGCCTTCTTTTATGTTTCCCTCATTAGCGCTTGATTCGTTTGAAAGGACGATGCTTTCACATCCCGTAATATATGCGCAATAAAGGGACAAAAACGCTACTATCGCAGAAAAAGGCGTGTGACCGTTTAAAAACCCTTGCCTGTTAAGCTCTATCAGGCGTTTGTCTATTTCTCGATGTGTCTTGATTATCGAGTTCTCACCGTATCCTGCAGCCCTCACACACTGAGTCCGCGCCTGCTGGTCGTTTACGGTTATGAACAGATTTTTTTGTTCTTCTAAAAGAGAAGATGTAACACAGCTGTCCTTTCCTCCGCCTATGGGTATAAGGTTTACCGCGCTGCCGACAAAATCGTCCTGCGGTATTTTTTCATCCTCAAAGGCTTCTATGCTGACGAATTCGTCAAATCCCAATTCTATATTATTGTTATAAAAAAACTCTCCCAGTCCGTTATACCAAAGCTTTTTGAACCAAAGCTTTTCGTCGCTGCTCAAAAAGCCGCAGGGAACCTTGACGGTTTTAGGACAAACCGCCTTAAAATAACTCACAGCCTCAACAAGTCCTAAGGCAAAAACGATACGCTTGGCGCAGGGAGAATCATACAAGTTAAGTAATTTTAGATTTCTCGTGTTAATCTTAATATTAGGCGAAAAATCAGTTAGGCCTTCAATAGTAAAATCGAAGACCAAGGTTATTTCGTCTTTGTTCTTTTTAACGGAATAATTTCTAAATATAAATACCGGATATTTATCCCGTAAATCGTTAATTACCATAAAACTCATAATTATTTTTGCCGCTTGATTTCGCCTTATACATCGCCTCATCCGCCTTTGTAAAAAGCTCTGTGTAAGAGCTTCCGTGGTCAGGCCACAGCGCAATGCCGATACTGCATGACACCTTGTAGTCAGCATCGGATTCAAGCTTAATATCCGTAACGAGCTTGCAAATCTCCTTTGCCTTTTCGGCTGCTATTTCAGGTGATATATCGTCAAGAAACAGGACCATTTCGTCTCCGCCTACTCTGCCCAGAATGTCCATAGACCTGAACAACGATTTCATTTTGCTTGAAACATTGATTAAGAAATGGTCGCCCTCAACATGTCCGTATGTATCGTTAACATACTTAAAATTGTCAATATCTATAAGAAACAGCGCCGCGCGGTTTATTCCCTCTTTATTTTGTATTATATCGTTTATTTTAAGACCGGTGGAAATTTTGTTGTAAAAACCGGTAAGCTGGTCAGTCTGTGCCTGTGCCATCAGCTTTGTTTTTTCACGCTTAATTCTGTCAACATTTGTAAGCTTGCCGATAAAGCGCGTAGCCTCTCCCGCATGATTGTAAATAGTTGTAAATGTAACGGTGTACCAAACGTCGTCCCCGCGGTCATTTTTTAACCTGAAATCGAAAATATTCGTCCTTTTTCCGGCAAGTGCATTGCTTATGTTCTCTAAAATAATCGGAACATCTCTGTGGTTAACCATTTCGCTGTAAGTTATTGTTTCTATAGCGTTTTCAATCGTCGGGGATATGCGCAAGAGCTTTTTCATCTTGTATGAACATTCTAAAACATCGGAAGCAACATCATACTCAAATAGAATATCATTAGATATTTCCTCTAATATTTCGTATTTTTCTGTTGCTTTTTGCAGGTTATTCTGGGTTTTTTTAAGCTCCGTTATATCAATAAGGTTACAAACAAAGTATATCCCATACTCCTGGGACGGGACACAGCGGGCTGAAATAAGAGCATACGCTTCTTCCCCGTTCTTTTTCAGGATACGACACTCAAAACGATGCACCTCGTTAAGTGACTCTTGACCGCTTTTCACAAGATTTATAATTTGAATAAAATCCTCATAATAAACAAGATTGAAAAGCGTAGCATCGTCAAGCGTTTCATATTCCTGACGAGTATAACCGAACATGTCAAAAAAACCGTCATTGGTATAAATAAGCTTTACCGTGTTCGGTAAGGGGGCAACCAAGGCCATTCCGGTTATCGTGTTTTGTAATATCATTTCTAACTGTCTTCTTGACAGCTCACTTTCGTGGTAACCGCCTGTTTTCATCATACCGTTATCCCTTCCTGCCTTACGAGCTGAGTTATAAATAAATCAGTTGATTTTTTGTATAGTATAACACTTAATAACGGAATTGACAAGAATTTTTCCTTAAGCTATTGATAAATACTTTATTTAATATATAATTATTTTTGGTGAGAATTAATGTTAGAATTAAAAAGTGTATCTTATGAGGTTTTTGACGAGGGGAAAAACATTGATATAGTTAACAATATTGATCTTGAGGTTCCCGACGGAGAATTTCTCGTTATAACAGGACCCAACGGCGGGGGAAAATCAACTCTCGTAAAGCTTATTATGGGTCTGATTAAGCCTACTTCGGGAACAATTCTTTTTAACGGGCAAAATATAACCAATCTGTCTGTTACTGACAGGGCGCACTTGGGTATCGGCTATGCCTTCCAGCATCCGGCGCGGTTCAAGGGGCTTACTGTTCATAAACTCCTCAGCATAGCGCACGGCGGGGACCTGCCCGAGGACGAATGCTGCGCATATCTTACGAGAGTGGGCTTGTGTTCTAAAGATTATTTGCATCGGGAAATTGATTCTTCTCTTTCCGGAGGGGAGATAAAGCGTATTGAAATTGCCACCTTAATGGCACGCGAGCTTAAGCTTGCCATTTATGACGAGCCTGAGGCGGGCATTGACCTTTGGAGCTTTTCCATGCTTGTGGAGGGCTTTAAGGACATACGAAAAGGAAAAAAGGAAACCGTAATTATCATCTCACATCAAGAACGGATAATGAGGATAGCCGATAGAATAGCCGTTGTGTCAGCGGGTAGATTATCTGATGACGGTCCGGTAAATGAGATTTTCCCGAAGCTTATAGACAAGCTTGGCAATGCCTGTGATTTCCGCCAGAAACCCGAAGAGCAGTGAAAGGGATTTTTTAATATGTCAGAATTAAGCAGACTTGACTTAAATATACTCGATGCCGTAGCCCAGCTGCACGAAACCCCGAAGGGAGCTTACAATATACGTAAGAACGCAGCCGGGATAAGCAGGCGCTCTACCGAGAATATTATTATACAGCCAAAACAAAATAAGCCCGGAATAGATATAATTATCAGGGAGAACACAAAAAACGAAAGTGTTCATATTCCCGTGATTATTACGGAAACAGGAGTTAACGACCTTGTCTACAATGATTTTTATATCGGAGATAACTCTGATGTGCTTATTGTGGCAGGCTGCGGAATTCATAATTCCGGAGGGGAAAAAAGCGAGCATGACGGTATTCACATTTTTCATATCGGTAAAAACGCAAGGGTAAAATATGTCGAAAAGCATTATGCTGAGGGACAGGGAACGGGTGAAAAGGTTCTCAACCCGACAACAGAAATTTATATGGACAAGAATTCTTACTGCGAAATGGAAATGGTGCAGATTAAGGGCGTTGATTCAACAATAAGGGAGACCTCCGCACACCTAAAGGCAGGGGCAGCCCTTATAATCCTTGAAAGACTTATGACTCACGGTAAACAAAGTGCTCGGTCGAATATGGTTATTAATCTTGACGAAGAAGACTCCTCGGCACAAATTATTTCACGCTCTGTCGCAAAGGATTTTTCCGAGCAGGTATTCTATCCGAAGGCTGTAGGGAACAGCCGCTGCAAGGCTCATGTTCAGTGCGATTCGATTATTATGGATCAGGCTAAAATTCGCTCTATACCGGAAATCTCCGCAAATCACAGGGATGCCGAAATAATACATGAAGCGGCAATAGGAAGAATTAATAATGACCAGCTGCTTAAGCTTCAGACACTCGGACTTTCCGAAAATGAGTCTGAGCAAATAATTATCAGCTGCTTCCTCAAATAAAAAGGAAAGGGTGATAATATGGAGAGAAGAGTGCTTGCGTTTGATTTTGGGGCGTCAAGCGGAAGAGCTGTTTTAGGTGTTTTTGACGGAGAAAAAATCACCCTCAATGAGGTTCACCGCTTCCCGAATGAGCCCGTTAAGGTCTCGGATACAATTTATTGGGATGTTTTAAGGCTCTTTCACGAAATAAAGAGGGGGCTTGTTGCCGCACAAAACGAAGGCGGATTTGACTGTGTGGGCATAGACACCTGGGGAGTGGATTTCGGGCTTTTAGGCAAAGACGGCAGGCTGCTTGAAAACCCCGTCCACTACCGTGACGCGCGCACGGCGGGCATGATTGAAAAGGCTTCCGAAACAATTAGTCTTAACAGGATTTATGAGCTGACGGGAATTCAGTTTATGGAATTCAA
>MWBL01000006.1 GCA_002069015.1 Firmicutes bacterium ADurb.Bin300
GAGAGAACATCGGCAATCGCTCCGCCGCCCGCCTGTCCGCCTAAAAATCCGTGAAGCACACCCTTGACCTCAGAAAGCCAGGGCATTGTAACAGCGCTGCCGCCCGAAAGAACTACGACGACATTCTTGTTAGTATGGGCAACGGCGCGAACAAGTGCGTTGTGAGCAGGCGGAAGGTCAATATGCTTCCTGTCAAAGCCTTCAGACTCATAAACCTCCGTAAGTCCGATAAACACAACCGCTACGTCGGCCCCCTGAGCGAGCCTTACCGCTTCATCAATCATATTCTGCATCGGGGTATCCTTAGCCTTATCGTATCCTTGCGCATAACGGCATGTATAGCCCAAAGCGCTAAGCTCATCAAAAGCATTGTCAAGCTTTGTGGGGTTTATAAGCGAACTGCCCGCGCCCTGATACCGCGGTTCTTTCGCCATATGACCGATAACCGCAACTGTCTTTTCTTTTGATAGGGGAAGTATATTGTCCTTGTTCTTCAAAAGCACAACCGAGTTTGCGGCAATTTTTCTGGCAAGAGCGTGGTGAGAGTCCATATCACACTGATAATCCTTAAGATTGTCCTTAGCTTTTAATATAAGCTCGATTATATCATCTACGCGCTCGTTGAGAATATCTTCCGAAAGCTCTCCGCTCTTTACTGCCTTGACGATTTTTGCGGGATTTATCCCGCCCGATGAAGGCATTTCAAGGTTTTGACCCGCCTTAAGTCCTGCTACGATGTCATTTTCCGCGCCCCAATCTGTTACAACGACTCCTTCAAAGCCCATCTCCTTGCGCAAAACCTCTGTCAGAAGCCACTCGTTTTCCGAACAATAATCCCCGTTGAGGCGATTGTAAGCATTCATAACGGTCCAGGGCTTACCTTCTTTAATACAGACTTCAAAAGCCGAAAGATATATTTCCCTCAAAGCACGCTCGTCCACGACCGTATCAATGGTCATGCGTCTGCTCTCCTGATTGTTTCCTGCAAAATGCTTTAGTGAGGTGCCGACACCTTGTGACTGAACGCCTTTTATATACTCGGTTCCCATTTTACCCGCAAGGAACGGGTCTTCCGAAAAGTATTCAAAATTTCTTCCGCAAAGGGGCGAGCGCTTGATGTTGTTTCCGGGTCCTAAAAGAACAGAGACCTTTTCCTTTAGGCATTCCTTTCCCAATGCTTCGCCCATTTCAAAAATCAGCTCGGGATCCCAGGAACATGCCGTCGCGGCGGCGGTTGGAAAGCATGTGGCGGGATAACTGCCGCCTAAAACTCCGGAAACGCTTTTGTCCTTTCTTTCCTTGTTCTGTTTTCTCAGTCCGTGAGGACCATCTGTTACCATTATACCGGGCAGTCCCGCGTGCTGTGCCGAAAAAAGGTTCCAATAGTCTTTGCCCGAACAAAAAGCCGCCTTTTCCTCGAGTGTAAGCTTCTTAATAATATCTTCGTGCTTCATGTCTTTGTTCCTTTCTTATTTAGTTAATGCTTGTTGCTGATTTTAAGTAAAATAACTGTAAAAGCTGCCCAAAAGACCTGATAAAAAACTATTTGAATCGGTCCTATTTGAAGAAGTCCGGCAAAAAAAGCGAGAACGGCGGTGACCGCGATACCGATAGCGGCGCCTACTGTCTGCATAATCATCGTAATATTCTTAAAGCTCCCCAGCGAGAATACCGCGTAAAGCGCCGTAAGCATGGAGTATGCGCTGCCGTCATGCAGTATGTGCGCGTCCGCGCTGGGCTTTATTTCTTTTTTTAATTCCCCGAATATATCTCCTGAGACCGCATTCAAAACCTTTGTACTGCTTGGAACAAGCCTTAAGGCGGAGCATATCAATTCCTCTGTGATATTTGCATCGGCTGTTTTTACAAGCAGCGTAACCCCGTTTTTTTCTATGGCTCTGATAGGTGCGGAAAGCTCCGTATTGCCTTCATAGCTCACTATAAACATCGCCGCTATTTTCCCTTCGATTGCAAGATAAAGCGGACATCTGCCGTCATGAAGATATTTCTTTTCAAAATCCTTAGTAGGTGCTTCAACATTGTGATTAATAAGAAGCTGTCTGTTGCCTACCAAAACCCGTCTGTTATAAATCCACGCCGAAAGACCCAGCTTATCCTCATACGCTAAGGTTTCAACAGGGGGAAGAAGCTCCCGTCTGCCGAGAATAACACTGTCAAAAACGCCGCTTAAAGGTGCTTTTGCTTCGATTATCATAGCCGCGGTAAAAAGAATTGCTTCGTCTACTCGCATAGAAGAAAAGGTTTTTATCCCGAAAATATTACATTTTGAAGTATCAAAAATCTCGGATGATTCAAGCGCAACAGCGTTTATGCCCGAACAGTTATCCATCGCTTCATAACCGGAAATAATCGCACCGCTTTTCACAAGCTTTTTGGATATCATATATAAAATCGCATTGTCCGCAAGATAAGCGGAGGCAGGCATTCCTATGCACGCGGCGGCAACGAACGCACCAAAGCCCATTAATATCTCTTTATGTATAACAGCAGTAATAATGCCCATGACGACTGAAAGTAAAATAACAATTGGGATGAGTTTTCTTGACAGCTCGTCAGAAACAAACCGCTTTGAGGAAAGCTCCATAAACCTTGAGGGGAAAAGTGTCCTGAAAGAAGCCTTAATATCAGGTTCTCCCAGCAGAAGCCCTCTTCCTATTTCAAAAGCCTCATCCTCACCGCTAATACTTTCAACCGCAAAAAGAGGCTTTGTTTCCGATAAAAAATCAAAATTTAACCGAATACGCTTATATTTTAGCATTTCGCCTGCGTTATACAGCACGAGAGAAGCAATTCCTGCCGTAAGATAAAGCGGAACGGAAGTTAAAACGGTTGAATCTGCAGCAAATAGCACAAGGAGCTGTATCGTCGTTACAGCCACAGCGAACGCTACGCATGAAGCAGCGTTTAATTTCAAATGAAATAACGAAGAAAAGCCTTTTTTTATAATCTTAAGACCCGAAAATATCCCTATAACCATAGCTATGGCACAGAATATTAAATAAAGTCTGCCGCTGCCGTTGAATAAGTCAAGCATCGCCCCTTCTTTTATAAGGGGTATTACTCCCAAAGCAATAAGCCCGACTAATGATGCCGACCCTACGGCAAGCGAGGTCAGGGTAGCCTTGTATTTTTTGTTTAGCGCATATGTAAATCTTATTTTGTCGTCCGCAAAGCGGAACTCGTCATTTTCATCAGAATATTCGGGTTTTTCGGATTTCTTTTTAGAAGGTGGCGCGGAATATATCTCTTCGCCCGTATCGTTAGCTGCCTGTTCGGCGTCGGGCAGAATGGCGGAATTAACCGTAAACTTACTCGCCTTTTCCTTGCGCCTTTCATAAAGCTCTCTTTCTACCTCGTACTCATCAACCTTGGGAGCAGGTTCCTCGGTATCGTCAAACCCCTCTAATCTTATTTGATTTAGAAGTTCGGATAACTGCTTATCCTCTTGCTTTTTCTCTCTTTCGGCAACATCGATTATACCGCCGGTTTTTGTTTTTTGCTCTATTGCGTCTTGAGCCAAAATATCCTCCGCCGAAACAAGAGTGGGAATCGGCGCTAAATCCTGAGTATGCTTAAAATTGGACTGCCTTTTTATTACGCCTTCCCGTTCTATGGGCTTTTCGGGATTCACCCCGAATACAGCGTTGTGCTCATGTGTCTTTTCAAGATTTCTTACGGGTCTGTTAATGAAACGCTCCCTGTATTTATCATTTTCCGTTGCGCCCGAAGAAGGCAAATTTGTATCGCCCGTAGGTGAATGCTCCACCCTTGTTGTTTTAATGTTGTGCTGTATATTGGCATTATATGTTGGACGCGGGTCGAAAAAGTCGTCCCGCGTATTCGAGATACGCCTCGTTTTCTCGTTTTGAGCTTCGCAATTATCCTTTCCCGGTGTAGCCGTGCTTATGCTGTCACTCAAAAGAGCATCGATCTCTTCCAAAGACCAAATTTTCACGTTGCCTTCCCTGTCTTCCTTCGGCAAGCCTCACACTTCCCTTATTCTTAGTTTCTTTGCCTTATTACCTCATAAATCAGTATTCCTGCCGCAACGGATGCGTTAAGCGAGTTAATCTGTCCCTTCATGGGGATTTTGATTGTGAAGTCGCAGTTTTCCTTAACAAGCCTGCCGACTCCGTGTCCTTCCGAACCGATAACAAGAGCTATCGCACCTTTTAAGTCGGACTCGGTATAAAGGGAACCGTCCATATCGGCACAAAATATCCATAAACCTCTTTCTTTAAGCTGCTTGAGAGCCGCCGAAATGTTAACGACCCTTGCAACAGGCATATATTCTACAGCACCTGCAGACGCCTTGCTTACCGCAAAGCTCAAGGGGGCGCTGTGCCTTTCGGGAACTATGATGCCGTGAACACCTGCCGCCAGCGCCGTTCTGATAATAGCGCCAAGGTTATGCGGGTCCTCTATCCCTTCGCATACTATAATAAAAGGCGGCTCGTTTTTCTCCCTTGCGGCTGTCAAAATATCGTCTATTGTACTGTATTGCTTAACGGCCGCAAGTACGGCAATTCCCTGATGCGCGCCGTGCGCACACATATAGTCAAGCTTTTTAATATCAACCTGCTTTACAACTATGCCTTTTTCCTTTGCCATGGCTATTAGCTTCGGTATGCTGCCGGAGCGCTCTCCTTTAGCTGCCAGAAGGGAATCTATTGCCCTACCGCTCCTGAGTGCTTCGGCTACCGAGTTGCGCCCAAATATGATATCATTCTCGTGAACTTTTTCCGGATCTCTCATATCTTAATTCTTTTCTAATTTCGTAAGCCCTCCCATATAAGGGTGCAGGGCTTGCGGTATATTAACGCTACCGTCGCTATTAAGGTTGTTTTCCAAAAATGCTATCAGCATTCTCGGCGGGGCGACAACCGTATTGTTTAGCGTATGCGGGAAATATCTGCCTTCCTTGCCGTTTACACGGATTCTAAGGCGTCTTGCCTGGGCGTCCCCGAGATTGGAACAGCTCCCCACCTCAAAATACTTCTTCTGTCTGGGGGACCACGCCTCCACGTCCACCGATTTTACCTTCAAATCGGCAAGATCACCCGAACAGCACTCAAGCGTTCTGACGGGTATATCGAGTGTACGGAAAAAGTCAACCGTGTTTTGCCACAGCTTGTCAAACCACATTTTACTGTCCTCGGGCCTACAGACGACTATCATTTCCTGCTTTTCAAACTGGTGAATTCTGTAAACGCCTCTCTCCTCCATTCCATGCGCGCCTTTTTCCTTGCGGAAGCACGGGGAATAGCTTGTCAGAGTAAAGGGAAGTTTTTCTTCGGGCAAAATCTCGTCAATGAATTTTCCTATCATAGAGTGTTCGCTTGTTCCGATAAGATAGAGGTCCTCCCCCTCGATTTTATACATCATTGCGTCCATTTCCGAGAAACTCATAACTCCCGTTACGACGTTGCTTCTTATCATAAACGGCGGTATACAGTAGGTAAATCCCCTGTCAATCATAAAATCTCTAGAATAAGAGAGAATTGCCGAGTGGAGCCTTGCTATATTGCCCATAAGATAATAAAAGCCGTTGCCCGCCACTCTGCGTGCCGCCTCGAGATCAAGCCCCGAAAGGGATTCCATAATATTTGTATGGTAAGGGACCTCAAAATCGGGTACTCGCGGTTCACCAAATCGCTCTACCTCGACATTCTCGCTGTCCCCCCTGCCAATCGGCACGGACTGGTCTATAATATTAGGTATCTGCATCATAATGGCAGTAACCTTTTCAGAAAGCTCCGCTTCCTTCTCCTCAAGCTCTAAAAGCTCCCGGGCTGACCGGGTAACCTTTTCCTTCATACGCTCAGCTTCGTCTTTTTCACCCCTCGCCATAAGATTGCCAATCTGCTTTGAAAACCTGTTTCGGTCGCTTCTTAAAGAATCGGCTTGACCCTTAACGGCTCTGCGCTCTTCATCAAGAGCGATAACATCGTCAACAAGATGAAGCTCGTTGTCACGAAATTTTTTACGCATATTTTGTTTTACGATTTCCGGGTTTTCCCTTAAAAATTTAATGTCTATCATTTAACCGTCTCCTGTTAATCCACTTCATTTTCAAATATTTTTATAAGCTTCAGTAAATCCTCATCATCAAAAAATTCTATTTGTAAAGAGCCCCTATTTGCAGACCTCGTCAGCTTTACCCTCCTGCCGAGAGATTGTGACAAGGCAAGCTCCGCCTCGTCGTAAAAAGGATTTCTCTTTTTCGCCCTCCTGCCGCCCGAAGGGACTTTGTCCGCATTTCTCGTAAGCCTTTCGGCATCCCTTACCGACAAGCCGTGCTGCAGGATTTTTTGCGCCGTGGCAACAAGAAGCTTTTCGTCCTGTATGCTAAGCAGCGCCTTCCCGTGACCGGACGTGAGAGCTTTGTCCTCAATCATTTTAACAACTTCATCCGGAAGCGATAAAAGTCTTATCGAATTAGCCACAGCGGAGCGCGAGCGCCCTATTATGCTTGCCGCCTCCTCCTGAGTATAAGAGAATTCGTCGCAAAGACGCTTAAAGCCTCTTGCCTCCTCAATCGGATTTAAATCCTCTCTTTGCAGATTTTCGACAAGTGTGTATTGAGCTGCTCGGGAATCATCTAACTCCCGTATCACAACGGGTACTTGCGTTAAGCCTGCCAATCTTGCCGCACGCCAGCGCCGTTCCCCTGCGACTATTTGATAACCTCCGTCCGGGATGGGTCTTACAAGCAAGGGCTGAATAACTCCGTGAAGCTTAATACTGTCACTTAATTGCGCCAAGGATTCATCGTCAAAGCTCTGTCTGGGCTGAGACCTGTTAGGCTCAATTTCGTTGATGCTCAGATTTACGGTTTTCGGCCCGCCGTCAAACTGTTCTATGGCATTATCGAGAAATATGCTGCCGTATCCCTTGCCGAGACCTCTCCTTTTCTTTTCAGCCATTAGCAGTCCGTTCCTTTCTGTTGTAAGGCAAGCTGCTTTCCGCGGTTTCCCCGATAAAGTCGCTTGCGAGCTCCATATATGCTTGAGCACCCCTGGAATCCCTGTCATAATATATTACAGGCTCCCCGAAGCCGGGGGCTTCCGAAAGTCTTACATTGCGCGGAATAACCACAGGGTAAACCTTGCCGGGAAAGAAGCTTTTTACCTCGGCTACGACTTGCTGGGTAAGATTTAGTCTTCCGTCATACATTGTAAGCAAAACACCCTCCAGCTCAATGAGCGGGTTAAAAAGAAGCTTAATTTTACGCACCGCCGCCATGAGCTGAGAAAGCCCCTCAAGAGCATAAAATTCGCATTGAATAGGGACTATAAAGCTGCCTGACGCCGTCAAAGCATTAAGCGTTATAAGTCCGAGTGACGGCGGGCAATCAAAAAACAAATACTCGTAATGACCCGCAATTTTCGCTATTGCTTTTTTCAAAAGTGATTCTCTGTGCTCCATATCCGCAATTTCAAGCTCAACGCCCGCAAGGTTTATATTTGACGGAATAATATCCACATTCGAAAAACGGGTTTTTATTACTACCTCGCTTGCCGGGACCGAATTTATAAGCATATCATAGGAGGTAACGCCGACATTTCTTTTAGAAATGCCGTAGCCGCTTGTCGAGTTGCCCTGAGGGTCGATATCGACAAGCAAAACACGCTTACCCAAAGCTCCGACAGCCGCGGATAGATTTACAGCCGTGGTAGTCTTTCCGACACCGCCCTTTTGATTTACAATCGAAATAATTTTTGCCATAAAAAGTAAATAAACCTCTCAACCGAAATACCAATTATATGTATTTCCTATTATCTAAAGGATTATATCATATATATTTAAAAAGGGGAACACTTTGCGGAGTTTTTTTGAATAAATACAGGAATATAGTAATGAAAACTAACTGTTTTCAATTTATATAATAGAGAAACGGCAACTCGGTAAAAGTAAAAAATCCCTGATACTTCATATCGGGAATTTTTAAAAAGGCGGTCATTTTAGATTTTTTACGAGCACAAGCAGTTAATATGTTTGTTTATTTATTTTTACTTAACAATGAGAATTGTTTTATCTTTTCAATTATGCCGTCGGTTAATAATTTTTGAATATCTTCATAATATATCCTTGAAGCACGAAGTTCGGCTGTGCGCATGACATTGCCATGTTGTTCAAATAAATTTTTAATTTCATCATGTGTTAACATTTCCTCACCTCTGTAAAACCAGAATAAATTAATCATACAAGCGGTTGTTTTAATAAGGTATATATTAAATGCCGAAAAAGTCAACCCTGTTAATTCAAAATAATCGAAGAATAGCGCGGTGAATTTAATAGTGTAGAATATAGGTCAAACGGACTTTTAGATCCATTTTTACCCTATTTGACTTCGTTTTGCGGCTTTCGGAGCATACCCCGAAAATATAGAAAACCCGCAAAGCCTTACGCCATGCGGGTTTTCACAATGGAGCTGTTAACCAGATTCGAACTGGTGACCTCTTCCTTACCAAGGAAGTGCTCTGCCGACTGAGCTATAACAGCATGGTGATTTCAGCGCCCCGAAAAGTTGCTCCAAACGGGTATGAAATCAAATAAATTGACACGGAATGAACCGTGTGTTTTTCGGACCTGTACGATACGGCTTTAACTCGCTGGCACATGGCACGTCCTTACCAAGGATGTGCTCTGCCGCCTGTTGCCATAGCAGCGTTTCACGTACCTTGTAATTATACATATGATAAATAAGACTGTCAAGAGTTTTTAAGCTTTCAGTATATGGTTTTTTTACCTTTTCATCGTATGTTATTTATGATAAAAAGTTATGCTCGTACATTAGAAACTGTTTTTCCATCGGATATAATAATAGTTCTTTTACAAAATTCAGCAATTTCCCGCTCATGCGTAACAACAATTACGGTAACCGCGTTCTCATTAATTTTCTTCAACATATTCATTATTTGCTTTGATGTTATGCTGTCAAGTGCTCCCGTAGGTTCATCCGCCAGAATAATTTTAGGACTGTTTACAATAGCTCTTGCTATTGCTACACGCTGGCGCTGTCCTCCCGAAAGCTCTAAAACATTTCTTCTTTTAAGCTCTGACATTCCTACCATATTTAGAGCTTTATCACATAGCTGCATACGTTTCTTTCTTTTAACACCGGAAAACAACAACGGCAATTCTACATTATCGAGAACTGTGCAATCGTTCATAAGGGCAAAATCCTGAAACACCGTACCTATGGTTTTATTTCGGAATTTCGATAATTCAGTATCATTAAGCTCATCTATTTTTTTGCCATCTATGACAACATCGCCGCTGTCAAAATCCTCGACACAACCTATGATATGTAAAAGCGTCGATTTGCCGGCACCCGAGGGGCCCATAATTGCGACAAAATCCCCTTCATAAACCGATATATTAAAATCGCTTAAGGCATTGACTTGATTTGCTTTTCCTTTGTTATAGGTTTTAAATAATCCGTCTATTTTTATCATACGTTAACCTCAATTATCACTAATCATTTTTCTTAAGGAATTCTTCTTGAATCTAAGGATTACGAATATCATTGTCACAATGTAGATAAATACCGATAACCCTAACAAGGCATAAAAGTTTGAAACAGTAATAGCAGAAAAATATTCAAAATCCAGTTTTTTACAAAGAATCATAAAAACAAAAGAAGCACTTAAAGAAACAGCCGTTATTATTGCGAGGTAGACAGAAATAATTCTTAAGTTGGTTTTTTTCGAGCATCCGCATACGGCATATATACCGAACGTCGGTATCATCCGGCTTATATTCATAATTGCAATGGACATCAAACCGACCATAGATATTATGAACAAGCATAAAATTTCGGGAAGCTCGTTCTTAAGTGTTGTAATGTAAAATTCGTAATCGACTTCTCTTATTGATGCTGAATCTGCTATAAACCCGTCAAACTTCAATTCTTCTTTGTAACTTGAATAAACATCACTGTCTGTTTCGTATTCAAAATACAAGTACCTGTTTACAGTCATATCGATTTTTTCATAATCGAATCCTTTAACCTGTTCGTAATTAAAAACGCCCGTAAAATCCGAACTCTCTTTAGCTTTATAAAGCTCAAGTATATCATTTGACCCGAGCCTATCTCCCGAACGTCCCGAATCATAATAATAGAACGGAGATTTTGCAATACCCGTAACATAAAAACTAATCTCGAGAGAAAGCTTTCTGTTATATGCATTTATTATTGTGCCGACGGGGATATTACTATCAGTAACAACCAAAGGTATGCAGCCCTCTGGCGCATCGTGCATAAACCAGCTTCCGTCTTTCATTTTAGTCTTGACTCCATTAATCATTTCCGTGTTATAAGCTCTGAAAGTGAAACGATTCGGCAAAGCCTCTGCATCCGTTTCAAAAGAAACAGGTATCGCGTGACCGACACTGATTAGTTCCGGATATTTATTTAATAACACCTCATCCTTTTGCTTAACAAATGTATTACCATCCCTTATGGTCCTATTGGTATTAGGCATATAGTATACGAATTTTTGCTTTTGAGTCGGTGATAAGTCTTTTTGAGCCTGAATTAAAAAAGAAATAGTGGCTGTCAGACTTGCGCAAAGAAGAAACACCAATAATAATTCCAATGCTAACAATGAATTAATAAAAGAGTTTTGTGAGAATAATCTAAAGCCAAGCTTAAACGAGGTCATGACTCTCTCCCCTCCCGTTTTAAGCGAACCGGCGAGGTTTTAGCATAAACAGCCGCTGTGATTAAAAAAGTAATAGCTAATAATAAAAAACAAACTAAAGGCGGAATAATATAATTCCATATTCCATAAATATAATTTTCAAACGCTAAAGGTAAAACAATACATTTAAAAGCACAAAATGCCGCAAGCAAAGCAAATGTTATATAAATCAAAAACTCTGCTAAAAGTGATGATGTGAGACGATTCTTTGTACAACCGCAAATTCTCATAATCGCTGAACCATACTTTCTTTTATCGAGCATATATCGGCAAATATAAATTAAATTAATAATTGATATAATTAAGATTATTAATGCAGTTATCAGTTTTTGAGAATTAACAAATCCCGAAATATCCGATGATTTTTTTGGAGCTGTGACATTAGCGGAAAATTCGCCAAACTGTTCGGTTAAGTAATCCGATATTTTTTCTGCCTGCCTTTCTGACGGAATCCCGGCAAATTGAAAATATACGGAAACGATTTCATCGTCTTCTTGTATAGAACTAAACGGGATTTCGTTATAGTCGCAAAATTCGTTTCTTGTACCGACAATTTTAAAATTTCTCCCGAGCAGCTTAATACTTTCTCCGATATCAGCGCCTGTTTTCAGCTTTGTTGAAGATGAAAGGACAATCTCAGAATCCTTTGTAAAGTTACGTCCGAAACTTACAATCAAATTCTGTCCTCTTTCAAAGCTGATAATCTTTTGTTCATCATTTAAAAGGAGAAATACGGCATTCGCTTTTCCTGTGGTTTTTTTACTGCTCTCGGATATTTTTGCAGACAGTTCGGAAAAACGAACCGGAGAATCAAACTCAACTGAAAAAACAGTATTTTGACGACCGTACATTTCGGTCGTTATCCGGCTTTCCAAAAACCGAAAATAGCCGTAGTACAAGGAAATCATTGAAACAAAACAAAGACAAATTACCGCTATAAAAAAAGTTAAATGCGATTTTAAAAAAGATCTGATATTTTTAATTATCATGCTTTCACCCAACTCATTTATTTGGAATTTGTCCATCTGTGCCATTGAAGTGACAGGAAAGAAGTCTGAAAAACCACTTGACTTTTCAGCTTTGATTATTGCGCAAAAATAATTAAAGTACAGTATAGATTAAATAAGACAATCGCAAGTGAAAAGGCATTGTATGATTCAATGTCTTTTTAGTTCTTTCCTTATTTTGCGAACGAATACGGTCATAACCAAAGCCCACAAAATTATAACCGTACCGCAAAGAATTGGAAGAGCTATTAATATTGCTTTATATTCGGGCTTTATTACATGGTCTTCAAACATGTAATTGTCCGGACGAGTAATATCGTGGTTACTGTCTCCGTTATACACATCAGCCTTTTCGGCTGCCTTTTTTGCAATTAATAACTCAGTTTCACCGTCGAACGATGAAAATAATATGTAATAATCATTAAAGCAGTTTTCTTCTTGTAAGCTGCCGTCTCCGATGATGCTATTAGTCAGCTTAAACGTCGCAGGATAGTAGATACACTCCTTATTAAAATCAAAATCTGATATTGATTTATTATAGTATGTGTAATCTAATCTGCCCGGAAGTCTTGTACCGGGTGAGCATATTCCGACAACCTCGGCACGAACGAGTACTTCCTTAGCCCCGTCTATTTCCTGCTCCTGTGTTATGATATAACATAAATCTCCGACAGAAAGCCCCAGTCCGCTGCTTGCGATAATTTCAAGCTTGGAATTCTCATTATATGTTTTTGTGTAATCTATTTTATGTCCATCGATAAGTGCAGGTAATCCCGCTTTAGATAATCCTTCATTAAGCGGATAAAAATACGCGTCGTCACCTTTAATAGTCTTTATACTTGCGTCAATTTCAATTTTTTGAAATTTTGAAGCTGCACCGTATCTTATGGTAAAGTTATCTTCCACATATTTAGGTTCCAATTCGGATTTACTAAGTACTACTTTATCTATAACGGCACTACCGGAAAGAATGGGATATATCCCTAAATAATTAGGCGGCTTTTCCTCCAATATTATTTCTTCGAGCCTCTGTATTTTTTCCGATGATTCACCGTATTTGATTGATATAGGATAATAAAAGCAGTTACCTATTGTTGTTTGGTCCTCGGTGTACGTTCTATAATAATTTATTGCGCTGTACTTTGTATAGATAATTTTTATTACGTAAGCACCGCAAAATACCGCTGCCGCAGATAACAGTGTAACAAGTGTGCCGAAAAGTATGTTTTTTTTAATTGATTTAGTTACAACAACCACCCCGAATAATTAATAGTCATCGGTACAAATTAATATGCCGATTAGAGATAATCAGTTATATTTTACAGTATGCCAACCGCCACAGTTGCCCGGAGTTGCACCGGTACTTGTAGTAAATCCGGCATCATGATAGGATCTTACGGGAGTAAATAACACAGGGTCAACAAGGGCTACTACATCTGCATTCGCTGAACTTGGTCCCCATTCAGCATATTCTGTATCCATTTTTGCGGTTCCACTACTATTGTAAATACTGACAGCTGATACTACCGGTGCTACAACAAGTACCAATACAATCAATGCAATTGAAATGATCATCTTTTTTTCATTTTTAATTCTCCTTTTTTATTATATATTTCATATTTATTTGTATTTTACCCTTTTTTCATAGTTTGTAAATACTTAGCAATAATTTTAATCAGCGGATGGTTTTTATTATAAGCTCGCACTTTTGAGGCTTTGCTTCGCCTATTTGAAATGCCGAAGCCAAATATTCTTCCGCCCTTTTAAGACGAGTATCACAGGAGGTGTGCATTACGGCAAGGGTACTGCCTTTTTCTACATAGTCTCCCGTTTTATGCCGCAAAACAATGCCGGCGGATAAATCAATAATGTCGTCCTTCTTTTCTCTGCCTGCGCCTAATACAAATGATGCTAGCCCTACCTTTTCGGCGTTTATACAAGATATATATCCGCTCTTTTCGGCTTTGAACTCGGCGGTTATGGGCGCCTTGGGGAAAAGAGCCGTATTTTCGAGCCAGGCTTCGTTTCCGCCCTGGGCGGCTATCCATCTTTTCATCTGCTTAAATGCCCTTTTGCTGTCAATTTCATCGTTTATTCGCTTTTTGGCATATTCTTCATCCCAGCCGAAGCAAAGGACAAGCATCTGCGCGGAAAGTTCCGTGCAGATATCCCTTAAATCACCCGCTTTTTCGCCCCTTAATACCTCCGCCGCTTCTATAACCTCAAGAGAATTGCCAACCGCATTGCCCAAAGGAGCATTCATATCCGTTATCAGTGCCGCCATATTTCTGCCGTATGCCTTGCCTATGCTGACCATCTCGCGCGCGAGCGCTTCCGATTCTTCAAGCGTCTTCATAAACGCTCCGCTTCCGGTTTTAACATCGAGCACTATATTCATTGCGCCCGCCGCAAGCTTTTTGCTCATAATACTTGAGGCTATAAGCGGTATGCTCTCAACGGTGGAGGTTGCGTCTCTGAGGGCGTAAATCTTTTTATCCGCCGGCACAAGATTGCCTGTTTGACCTATCACTGCAATTCCCGTTCTCTCTACCTGCGCATAAAATTCCTCGGGAGAAAGAGTTGTTTTATATCCCTTAATTGACTCGAGCTTATCAACCGTTCCGCCCGTGTGGCCCAGTCCTCTTCCCGACATCTTCGCCACAATCCCTCCAAGGGACGAAACTATGGGCGCTACTATAAGCGTAGTTTTATCCCCAACTCCGCCGGTTGAATGCTTGTCAACCGAAAGAGAACCAAAACGCGACAAATCAATGCTATCCCCCGAGCGGAGCATTGCCCCCGTAAGCTCTGCGGTTTCCCGACTGCTCATGCCCTTAAGGCAAACAGCCATAAGAAAGGCAGACATCTGGTAGTCTGAAATCGCTCCCGAAACAAATCCTGAGACAATATAGCTTATCTGCTGCCCGGACAACTCCTCGCCGCGTTTTTTTATATCTATTAAATCAAGAATTGTCATAACGCTTCCTCTTATTTCCTCATAATTCCCAAAGCCTTGCCTTAAGACATATTATATGTCCTGTTCCTCTTTGCGTCAAATAATAATTAAATAATGTTTGACATTTTAATCCTTAATGGTTATAATACAGTCAGTAAAATACAGGAGGTATAATGATGAAAAAGGTTCTCAAAATTATCGCCATAATTGCTGCGATTGCCGGCGCCGCCGCTGCAGTATATGTAATTATTCAAAAGCTTAAAGCAAAAAATGCCCCCTCGGGTTATGACGAGGAAAATTATGTTTCCTGCTCTTGCCTTGATGATGAATTTACGGCTGAAACTGTAGCATAAACAAATATTTCATGAAAATACTGTTTCGGAAAAAACCGAAACGGTATTTTTTTATTTTAAAACCCTTGACAACTATGTATATTAGTTGTATATTTAGCGATATTAATGCATAAATAACCGCTATTTTGAGGGAATGGGCGTGATTTAATGAAACGAATATTCATTGACGGCAAATCCGGCACAACGGGACTTCGGATATTTGACAGACTCGCCGACAGGGATGATATTGAAATAATTACGCTGTCCGACGAGCTGAGAAAGGATACCGCGGCAAGAAAAGAAGCTCTCAACTCAAGCGACCTGTCTTTTCTTTGCCTGCCCGATTCTGCGGCAATACAGGCTATCAAAATGGTTGAAAATCCCGATACGGTAATTATTGATGCTTCAACAGCTCACCGAACGCTTTCCGGGTGGGAGTACGGCTTTCCCGAAATCTTTCCAGATGGGATAAACAGAATTAAAAGCTCAAAAAGAATAGCCGTACCTGGCTGCCACGCAAGCGGTTTTGCGGCAATTGTCAAGCCCCTTACAGATTCGGGTTTATTATTGAAAAACGCCAAAATATCCTGTTTTTCTTTTACCGGCTACAGCGGCGGCGGAAATGCCATGATTGCCGAATATAAAAATGAAAGCAGAGCCGCAACTTACAGCGCACCGAGAGTTTACGCGCTCTCCCAAAACCACAAGCACTTAAAAGAAATGACATCTGTAACAGGTCTTGTCACCCCGCCCGTCTTTTCACCCGCCGTCGCCGATTTTTACAGCGGCATGCTCGTAACAGTCAATCTTTTCGGGGAAGACCTTGTAATTGGCGCGGATGTTTGCGGGATAAGCGAAGTATACAAGTCAAGATATAACGGCAAAATAGTTTTCTTTTGCGACTCAATTGACGAAAACGGATTTATCTCGGCAAACGCTATGTCCGGCAGAGACTCTATGGCAATTACCGTAAACGGGAACAGTGACAGAATTATGATTTCAGCATTATTCGATAATCTCGGCAAGGGCGCCTCCGGCGCGGCCGTTGAATGCATGAATATCGTTTTCGGACTGGCACCGGAGCATTCGCTTATATTATAGAAAGGAATCAGGGAAATGAAGATTATTTCCGGCGGCGTTTGTGCTGCAGAGGGGTTTTTTGCTAATGGAATTCATTGCGGAATCAGGAAAAACAAGCTGAAAAAAGATTTGGCGCTCGTTTACAGCCCGACGCGCTGCGCCGCGGCGTGTGTCTTTACACAAAATCTTGTCAAGGGGGCTCCCTTAAAGGTCACAAAAAGGAACATATCAGACGGCCACGCCAAAGCCGTTGTCTGTAACAGCGGGAATGCCAACACCTGCAACAGTGACGGGGAGGAAAAGGCGCGCACGATGTGCGAAATAACGGCAAACGCTCTTAATATTGACCCTTGCGACGTATTAGTTGCCTCCACGGGCGTCATTGGTCAAAAGCTCGATATTACACCCATTGAAAATGCCTTTCCCCATCTTGTTAACGGGCTTAAAAAAGACGGTAAAGACGCGGCACAGGCAATTATGACAACTGATTTAAGGTCAAAGGAGTACGCCGTCTGCTTTAAGCTGGGCGAAAAAGAATGTATTCTCGGAGGAATGGCAAAAGGTTCGGGTATGATTCATCCGAATATGGCGACGATGCTTGTTTTCATAACCACCGATGTCGCAATTTCCCCCCAAATGCTTCAAAAAGCTTTAGGGAACGATGTTAACAATTCCTTCAATATGGTGAGCATCGACGGAGACTGCTCAACGAACGATATGGTTTGTCTCCTCGCAAACGGTCTTGCCGAGAACGAGAAAATCACCTGTGAGGGAGAATATTTTGATGAATTTTGTGCGGCTCTCGGAGCGGTTACCCGTTCTCTTTGCAGGATGATTGCGGCCGACGGAGAAGGCGCCACAAAGCTGCTTGAATGTATTGTAAAGGAAGCTTCCTGCGAAAAAAGCGCAAAAACAGTTGCCAAATCTATTATTTGCTCTTCTCTTGTTAAAGCGGCAATGTTCGGGGCAGATGCTAATTGGGGCAGAATTCTTTGCGCCGCGGGATATTCCGGTGCAGATATAGACATTATGAAAATCAGTATTTTCTTCAGGTCAAAGGCAGGCGAAATTAAGGTATGCGAAAATGGAAGAGCTGTTGATTTTTCCGAAGAAAATGCTAAAAAAATACTTCTTGAAGATGAAATTCAAATTATTGTAAATATGAACGCCGGTAAATACGGCGCCACAGCGTGGGGTTGTGACCTTACATATGACTATGTCAAGATAAACGGTGATTACAGAACATAATTTTCAAATTGCAGGCTGCAAGTTAATGGTCTGCGAAAAATTAGGTATTTTATGAAGCTTTCAAACGAACAACGGTGGAATTTCTCGAGTTGCAAGTTCGGGAGGACATCGTTTTCGCCTAATATATATAATTGCCAACCGCAGGTTCCGTTAAATCTAAAATCTAATATCTAATATCTGTCATCAAAGCGGCAACTTGCAACTTAAAACTTAAAAATGAGGTGTTTTTATGAAGCTTTCAAACGAACAACGGGCGGAAATTCTCGTCCGTGCTCTCCCCTATATTCAAAAATATACTGGTAAAATCATTGTTGTAAAATACGGCGGCAGCGCAATGCAAAGCGAGGGACTGAAAAAATCCGTGATGTGTGATATCGTCCTGCTCTCGCTTATAGGGATAAAGGTTGTTCTCGTGCACGGCGGCGGTACAGACATAACGCAGACCCTTTCCGCATTAGGAAAAAAATCCGTATTTTCGGACGGTCTTCGAGTTACGGATGCCGAAACGGCTCAGATAGTCCAAATGGTGCTTTCGGGTAAAACAAACAAGGGACTTGTAAATTTGCTGCAAAGCATCGGCGGCAAGGCTATGGGTCTGTCGGGCGTGGACGGTCATATGATTGAAGCTCGAATGCTTGATGAAAAGCTCGGATTTGTCGGTGAAATAACATCTATTACCTGTTCTCCCATAACGGATTTGTTGGAAAAGGACTATATCCCCGTTATAGCTACAGTCGGCTGTGATAAACAGGGAAACCTCTTTAACATCAACGCCGATACTGCAGCGGCGAAAATCGCCTCTGCTTTGGGAGCGGAAAGTCTTATCTCAATGACAGACACAAAGGGCATCCTGAGAGATAAGGACGACGAGTCTTCCCTGATTCCGGAAATTAAAATCAAGGATGCTCCCAAGCTCATAGCTCAAGGTATTATATCAGGCGGTATGATTCCCAAAATTGAATGCTGCATAAGCGCTATTCGGGAAGGCGTAAAAAAGGTAACTATAATCGACGGAAGAGTACCTCATTCAATACTTATCGAGATTTTAACGGACGAAGGCATCGGAACTATGTTCATTTAAGGAGGAGCTATGGATATTAAGCAAGCTTACCAAAAAAATATTATGGACACTTACTCGAGATTTCCCTTAGTTATCGTTAAGGGTGAGGGAAGCGTCGTTTTCGACGAATCGGGGAAAAAATACATAGACCTTACGAGCGGAATAGGTGTTAATGCCTTTGGTTATCAGGACAAGGAATGGCTTAAGGCAATAACACAGCAGGCAGGCATAATTCAGCACACCTCTAACCTATTCTACACCCTGCCGGAGGCGCGGCTGGCGGAGCTTTTAGTCAGAAAAACGAATATGAGCAAGGTGTTTTTTTCAAACTCCGGGGCAGAGGCAAACGAATGTGCCATAAAAGCGGCAAGAAGATCCTCCCTGCTTAAAAACGGCAAGGGATACCACAATATAATCACTCTTAAAAACAGCTTTCACGGAAGAACCGTAACGACCTTGTCGGCTACGGGACAAGAGCAATATCACAAGGATTTTTTCCCGTTCACCGAAGGCTTCCTTTACGCCGATACCGATAACTCGGAAAATATAAAAGAGCTTGTCAAAAACAACGGGTGCGCTGCAATAATGATTGAGATTATTCAGGGTGAGGGCGGTGTTTGCGTTTTGTCCGACGAGCTTATCCAGACCATTAAGGAGCTCACGAGCAAATATGACATCCCCCTTATTGTGGACGAGGTTCAAACCGGTAACGGCAGAACGGGCAAGTTTTTTTCTTATATGCACTTTGACCTGAAACCGGACATTGTAACTACGGCTAAGGGTCTGGGGGGCGGTCTACCTATCGGAGCAACCTTGTTTTCCGAAAGATTTCAAAATGCTCTCTCGCCCGGAACGCACGGCTCTACATTCGGCGGCAATCCCATTTCTTGCGCCGGTGCGGCGTCTATAATTGAAAGACTTGATGATAAGCTGCTTTTGGAAATTACAGAAAAAGGTCGCTTTATCGCTAAAACGCTTTCGGCACTTAAAAGTGTTAAAAGCGTTAGCGGAAAAGGCTTGATGCTCGGTGTTGAAATTGAAGGTGATATAAAACAGGCTATAACCGGATGCATCCAAAACGGTGTGCTCGTTCTTTCGGCAAAAAATAAAATCCGTCTTTTACCCCCTCTGAACATTGGCATGGATGAATTAAATGAAGCTATGAACATACTAAAATCCTCGCTTTGATGATCTTATAAAAAATTACAGTTTGTTTGCAGATAAAGCTTTTTATAATTTATATTTAATTTTGTTGCTTTTTTCCGAAAATCTGTTATTATATGTGTGATTTTTGTTGTGCTTATCGCACGACTGTGGAGGTGTTCATCATAAAAAAAGTGTTTCTGTCATTCCTCTTGGTTTTTCTCATTACTTCTTCCCTTATTCCCTCTGTCCTTTGCGCAAGCGAAGACGCACTTTCTGATGATAGTCAAGCAAGCTTATTCTCCTCAGAAACGGAAACCGAACCGGAAAAAGCTACAGAGTCCGAAGCTAAGACCTTGTCGGGAAAGCTAAAAGAATTCAGCTTAACAAAAATGTTCTCCGATGTTAAGCATGCTCTAAGCAACATGAATTTCATCAAATGGTATACATACTACACAATAGGAAGAGCCGTTGATGAAAACGGCGTAGAGCATACGGATATCGGCTGGGATGCCATACATGCCCGGCTTCGTCAAAGTGGGGCGAGCTTCGGCGAATACTGCGCCCAATACTCTGCCGTTATGACCAACTGGGTATACACAATGGGCGGATTTGCGGCGCTCTTGATTTTATTTATCAGGGGCAATAAAAAATGGTATTGGTATATGTTCTTTGCCATTGTAACAATCATGTCGGTTACCTCGGTAGGTATGCATACCGCAGATTACGGAGAATTTGCACGCTACACAATGACTACAAAGCTTCTTGGCAGCTTTGTTGATATGACCTTTACCGAGCTTACTGTTTGGGCGGGCGTGCTTTGCTTTACCTTTGAGTTTTATGAGAACCGTCCGAAGCTTAAAAAACAAATAACAACCGGTGTCAGCATTTGGACCGTAATCGTTATTTTAGTCCTTATCTTTGAGGTGTTCGTAGTCAACAACCGCTTTTTATGGATTGGCGGACGTGGCCCCGACGGGCTGCCCTACGATATGGGCGGAGACCATGGTGGTTTATCTCTTGCAGAGTTTGGCTGCTTTATTACCGGTCTACCCCTTGTTTATGTACTTGCCGCCAACTTCCTCAAAATCGATAAAAGAGAAAGAAGACTTCTCACAGTTTTGCTGAGCATCTTCCTCATTTCGTTCATTATTACAATTCCTTGGGGAGACAACGAAATTAATTCCCTCGCTCAGGGCAACTTCCAAGGGCATTCAATATGGCACATGCTCAACGCCGTAGGCACTCTTGTCGCTACATTCTGGGCTGATATGCGTACTACAGCACAAAAACACAAGGAAGAAATCGAAGCACTTAAGTCTGAAAACCTTGCGCTTGAGGACAAGCTTGCAAGGCTTAAGGTTTAAGAACAATATGGGAGGAATTATTATTAAAAGATTATTGTTTTCATTCATTTTATTTCTCGTTTTCACACTCTCTTTTTCGCCGCTCGTTCTTTCAGCCGGCGCTCCCGATGCTGCTGCTCCCTCTTTGACCGACGGGCAGACCGAATCGGACAAACAAGCGGTACAGAAAGTTACAACCACTTCGGACAAGGCGGAAGATGTTCTTTCCGAGTCCGATGCAAATAACACCCCGCCGAGTAATTTTTCCGAAAAAATTAAGAGCTTTACTTTTTCGGGTATGATTGCGGATGTTAAGAACTCTGTAAAAACCCTTAATTTTATTCCCTGGTATACTTATTATACCCAAGGTAAGGCTTATGACGAAAACGGTGCAGACCATCCGGATAAGGGCTGGGAATCAATTTATACCCTATTAAAGGACAGCGGAACAAGCTTCGGCGAGTTTTGCGCTCAGTATTCGGCAGTTATGACTAACTGGGCTTATACCATGGGAGCTATAGCCGCCATAATTGTACTTCTTATTAAAGGAAACAAAAAATGGTATTGGTATGTATTCTTCGTAATCGTAGCTGTTATGTCAGTAACCTCTGTCGGTATGCATACCGCGGATTACGGTGAGTTTGCACGTTATACAATGACGACAAAGCTCCTGGCAAGCTATATTGATATGTCCTTCACGGAGCTTATGGCGTGGTCGGGCGTGCTTTGCTTTACCTTTGAGTTTTATGAAAACCGTCCTAAGCTTAAAAAACGTATTTCAACAGGCGTTACGATTTGGGCCGCCATAGTACTTGCCGTTTTAACATTTGAAGTTTTTGTCATCAACAATCGCTTTCTTTGGATAGGCGGACGCGGACCGGACGGACTCCCCTACGATATGGGCGGAGATCACGGGGGACTCTCCCTTGCTGAATTCGGCTGCTTCATCACCTGCCTGCCGCTTCTCTATATCATAATAGCTAATTTTAAGAAAACAGAAAGAAAGGAAAGAGGTCTCGTCCTTCTTATTATCGGTTGCTTTGCCGTCGCTTTTGTAATCACCTCCCTGTGGGGCGACAACGAAATCAACTCCATCGCTCAAGGCAACTTGCAGGGACACTCGCTTTGGCATTTGTTTACGGCCTTAGGAACAATTTCAACGGTATTTTGGGTAGACTACCGAACCGTCTCTCAGCAGCACCGCATTGAGCTTGATAAGGCAAACGACAAAATCAGGCAGCTTGAAGAAAAACTCATAAAGACAACGGTATAGTAAGCTTTTTGGGCGGCAGAAAACTGCCGCCTTTTTATTTTTGTCTTTTCCGTTTACTTCACGGTAATTTTGTGTTATCCTTAAAAAAATACATGAGGTGATTGCGTGGCTAACGAAACAAAACGGCTTGTTAGGGCAAAAGCCCCTGAATGTGTCGGTATTTCTTCCGAAGCATTCATAAAAATGCTCAGGCATATGGAAGAAAAGGAGATGCAATATCACAGTATAATGATTGTTCGGCACGGAAAAGTCGCTGCCGAATGTTACAGAGAGCCTTTCTCAAAGGATATTCCCCACATAATGTACTCGGTAAGCAAAACCGTAACGGCAACCGCTTTAGGGTTTGCCATACAGGAGGGGTATGTTATGCTTGACACAAGGTTTATTGATGTATTCCCCGAATACAGTCCCAAAAAAAAAGACGAAAGGCTTGAAAAGCTTAAAATACGTCATCTGCTCACCATGACCTCGGGAAAACAGCCCAGCTATCTGCTTAATAAAACCGATAAGGACTGGCTGCGCCACCTTGTAGGCGCTAAATGGATTTTTGATCCCGGTGAAAAATTTGAATATGTAAACGAAAATATATATGCTCTTTGTGCGGTTCTTCAAAGAGTTACGGGTGTAACCGTAACCGATTTCCTTGACGAGCGTCTTTTTAAGCCGTTGGGGATAGATAAGCCGTTTTGGGAAACAGACCACGGCGGAGTAGAATCGGGTGGCTGGGGTATTTTCCTTAAAACAGAGGACCTTGCGAAAATTATGCTTTGTTACTTAAACGAGGGCAAGTGGAAGAATAAACAGATAATACCTAAAAAGTGGGCAAAAGACGCTGTTCTTAATCAGGTGCAGCAAAGCGGCGAGCCAATAAGAAAGGAAGGATACGGTTATTGTATTTGGATAAAAAATGAAAACGAATATTGTGCAGACGGAATTTACGGTCAAATAGGTTCGGTTATCAAGGATAAAGATACGGTAGTTGCGATAAATTCCTGCGCTCCGGACGGCAGCGCCTATTGGGAAGCCCTTGAGATTTTAAAGGCAGAGGGATTTGTAAAAGAAGACCCCCACGCTAATGCTTCTCCCCAATTTAAAGAATTTGTCAGGAACAGACCGATAGATATAATCCCGGTTTCAAAAAGAAGAAGTCCCTTAGAGGATTTGATAACGGGAAGGACAATTCGTTTCAGAAAAGACCCTCTGCTTAACAGCATCGGCTCCCCTATGAGCGTTTTGTCGACAGCGGCTGTCTATATGACGAAATACAGAGCAGGAAACATAACAAACGTGCGTTTTGATTTTTCGGATGACAAGCTTATGTTTTCCTGGCAGGAGGGTAATGAGGTCAACACCATCGCTTGCGGACTGGACGGAAAATATATCTTGACTCCTATTGTCCTTGCCCTGACCCCTTATACTGCGGCAGCTGCGGCATTTTGGCTTGACAATTACACTCTTGAAGTTTGGATTAGGCCCGTTGAATCTTTGACAAGGCGGATTTTGCGTTTTTCCTTTCAGGGAAAAAATGTTGTTATGACTCCATCCGGAGAGCCTACAATATCAATAATGCTTTCAAGCATTGCAGGTTATGTGCGTAGTATGTTCGAACAAAAACAGCTGAAGGAGCTTGCGGGTCTTGCCCTGAAAAAGCTCGAAACGGTAATTGAGCCCCTTCACTATGGGAAATTTATTGATTAAGAAATATAATAAAACAAAGGAGATTTGTTTATGAAAATCACATTCATGGGAGCGGGTAGTACGGTATTCGCAAAAAATGTTCTCGGGGACGTTATGCTGACGGAATCTCTTCGAGAAAGCGATATAGCGCTTTACGATATTGACTCGGAAAGACTTGAGCAATCATACATAATGATTACCGCATTAAACCGCAACATCAATGAAAACAAAGCAAAGGTGAGCAAATACCTTGGAGTGGAAAACCGCAAGGCGGCTCTGAAAGGCTCGGATTTTGTTGTCAATGCAATTCAGGTAGGACTTTATGACCCTTGTACCATCATAGACTTTGAGGTACCTAAAAAATACGGTCTTCGCCAGACAATAGCCGATTCCAACGGAATAGGCGGCATATTCAGAGCACTGAGAACCATACCCGTTCTAAAGGATTTTGCGGATGATATGCAGGAGGTTTGTCCCGATGCGTGGTTTTTGAATTATACTAATCCAATGGCCCAGCTTGCCGGCTATATGCAAAGATATACAGGCATAAAAACCGTTGGGCTGTGCCACTCGGTTCAGTCTTGTACAAGAGGTCTTTTGGAAAACCTTGATATTGATTATGAAATGCCTTTCAGGGAGAGAATTGCCGGCATAAACCATATGGGCTGGCTTTTAGAGGTTTATGATAAGGATGGTACAGACTTGTATCCCGAAATTCGCAAAAAGGCGACAGAAGTTCTTGAAAGCGGCATAACCGACCATCACGATCTTGTCAGGTATGAGTATATACGCCGCTTCGGTTATTATTGTACGGAATCAAGCGAGCATAATGCCGAATACAATAATTTCTTTATCAAATCCAAATATCCCGAGCTTATAGAAAGGTACAACATACCGCTTGATGAATATCCGCGCCGCTGTGTAAGTCAAATTGCTCGCTGGAATAACGATAAACAAAAATATCTTCACGACAAAGTTTCTCATCGTAAAACCAATGAATACGCTTCGGCAATTATGGACGCTATTACTACAGACATTCCTTATAAAATCGGCGGAAATGTAATCAACAAGGGACTTATTGACAATCTGCCCCGAGAGACCTGTGTTGAAGTGGCATGCCTTGTAAACAAGTACGGCATTCAACCCTGCATTCAAGGACCGCTTCCCCTTCAGCTTGCCGCTATGAACATGACTATGATTAATGTTCACCTGCTGACAATTGAAGCCGCGGTAACTCGCAAAAAGGAATATATCTATCAAGCCGCCATGCTTGATCCCCTTTGCTCGTCGGAGCTTTCAATCGATGATACAATAAAGCTTTGCGACGACCTTATAGAGACACACGGAAACTGGCTGCCCAAATACAATTAAACAGCGGCAATAATTTTAAGACGACCCATATCATCGCTCTTTGGCGTTTTGATATGGGTTTTTATTCCTCAGAGTTAACTGATGCTGAAAATCGTTTAAAACATCGGCATTATTTGTTGACTTTGTACTTCTTTGCTTTTATAATAAATTGTATAAATATTGGAGGTTTAGAGTATGAAAAAGGCATTAATCGTCAAGGGCGGCTGGGAAGGTCATGAGCCTGATAAGGTTTCTGTCAGATTTAAGCGGATTTTAGAAGAACTCGGTCTTTCGGTTGAAATATCCGATACTCTCGCGGCATACGATGATCTTGATTATCTTTACTCCCTTCATATAATCTGTCCTATCTGGACGGGTGGCGAATTAAGCGGTGAAAGATGCTCAAATGTCGTTAAAGCAGTGGCCTCCGGAGTCGGTATGGGCGGCAACCATGGCGGTATGTGCGACTCCTTTAGAACAAACACGGAATGGCAGTTTTTAACAGGCGGGAACTGGGTCTCTCATCCCGGCGGAATAATTGAATATACGGTCAATATCAACAAGGAAATTGACGATGAGGTAACAAGAGGAATTTCCGATTTTTCGGTAACAAGCGAACAATACTACCTGCATGTTGACCCCGCTGTCAAAGTACTCGCCACCACACGCTTTCCCGTTGCGCAGTATTATCACATATCAAACGGCATTGTCGATATGCCCGTTGTCTGGAAAAAAACGTGGGGTAACGGCAGGATTTTTTATACCTCTTTGGGTCATACGGATGATGTCTTTGATAAATCGCCAAGTTCCGAAATCATGCTTAAGCGAGGTTTTGAATGGGCAATTGAAGGCAAGGCTATAGCATTGCGAGAAGCTCTGACTGTAGACAGATTTTTAAGCGATAAAAAGAATTTTTGACAGGAGAAAAAGATGTATACTTTAGGCTGCTGCATACCGGGCGCCTCTTTTATGCCCCAGACGGGCGGTGAAAAGGCTTATGCTTACGATGCACTTATAAGCGGATACAACAGAATTTTAGATACGGGTTTCGATTTTGCCGAAGCAACCGTCGGAACTCTCTTGGAATTATCCGGGGATGAGCTTGCTAAAGCGGCGGACTCCGGAATGGTTTTGAAGGTTTGCAACAGCTTTGTTCCCCCATCCCTACCGCTTTTAACAACGGATGACACAGCTCTTCGGGAATATGTTCGTAAAGCCATGAAGCGTATGGCTTTGCTCTCCACCGAGTTTGTAATACTCGGAAGCGGTCAGGCAAGAAGTGTTCCCAAGGGTATTCCCGCGGAAGACGGGCTTTCACGGTTAGAGTCTTTTTTGAAAATATGCTCCTCTCTTTATTCCGAATACGGCATCAATGTGGCTCTTGAGCCTCTCAATTCCGGTGAAACTAATTGCGTTAACACGGTCCGGGAGGGTTATTCTCTTATCAAAAGGCTTAACCTTCCGGGGATTTTTCTTTTAGCCGACTCATATCATATGTTTATCGAAAAGGAGCCCGCCTCTTCTTTGATTGATTATACTGATGTCTTAAGGCATATACATATCAGCGAGCCTGACAGGAAAGCACCCGGGAAGGGTGACGGGAAATATCTTGAAAGCTTTGCCGAGGAATTGAAAAAAACATCTTATAACGGCACAATCAGTGTAGAATGTGTTTTTTCCCCGGGTGAATGGTTCAGTGAATGCGAGCTTTCCTATAAAACCGTTAAACAATTGTTCTGAAATGAGGGAAAATAAAATGAAAGTAAGCGTTGATATTGAACGTAAATGTATCGAAGAGCCTGTTTTTGTTGACACCTCACGCGAAGTGCCTCAAACAGTACGCAGTGCCGTCTGCGACGACGGAAGAATTTTTCCCGCTCAAGCTTGTAAGGACGGGGCAATTATTATCGTAACCGCCGAAAAGGAAGAAGAACTGGAATTAACGCTTTCGGACGATCCCGCTTCGGGTAGCGTTGATATTGTACAAGGCAGAGAAGCTGACTGCCTCGATGTTATGATTTCGGGAAGAAGGTTTACCTCCTATGTCTTTTCCGATAAATTCGTAAAACCGTTTCTCGGTCCCGTCTTCGGGAAAAATGCAGTCGGCTATACCCGTTTTGACCTTAACGCTACCGAGCATCCGCATCAGCGCTCCCTTATTGTTGCCATAGGCGATGTAAACGGTTACGATTTTTGGAATGAGCCGGGTGGTAAAGGCGTCGAAAAGCACGAAAGGCTCGGAAAGGTCATTTCGGGTAGCGCATACGGCAGCCTTAAGGCCCATAATGTTTGGAAAACCAAGGGCGGTGAAGCCGTAGTCGACGAAAGCAGAAAATTCACTTTTTACAACCAGTCCGAAAGCTGCAGATACGTCGATATTGAAATTATATTTAAGGCATCGTATGGTCGGGTTGTTTTCGGTGCTACAAAGGAAGCGGGTCCTCTCGGAATACGTATGAACGAGAAATTCAAGGTAACAAACGGCGGAAGAATGATAAACTCATACGGAGGCAATGGTGAGCGGGAGTGCTGGGGAAGACCCGCTCACTGGTGTGATTATTCGGGTTTTTCGGACGGCTGTGAGTATGGTATAGCTGTGTTTGACAGTGAAACAAATCTCAGATACCCTACCACCTGGCATATTCGCAACTACGGGCTTTTAGCAGCCAACAATTTATATTTCAAAGGTCCTATTGAAATAGCACAGGGCGGCACCTTAAAGTACCGCTACCGCGTGGCGTTTCACGCGGGCGGTTTTCTTGAAAGTGTAGCTGACAGATTTGTTTTGTACGCAAACGCCGAAAAAGAATTGACTGAAAACTGACATAAAGAAAGGTGATTTCTTATGGAAAAAGTTCCTGTAGCAATTATCGGTAACGGCAATATCAGCCCTATTTATCTAAAGAATCTGACAAAGGTCTTTAACGACTTTGTGTATGTTAAGGGTGTTTGCGATTTAATCCCCGAGCGTTCACAAAATGCACAGAAGAACTTCGACATCCCGCTTATCTATGAGACAATGTATGATGCTTTTCGGGACGACGAAATAGAGATTATCGTAAACTTGACCCGTCCGGAGGAGCATTACGGTGTCGCGCTGGAGGCTTTAAAAGCAGGTAAGAATACTCACAGCGAAAAACCGATGTCTATAAACAGGGAAAACGCGAAAGAGCTTTTTAGCTTAGGCAAGGAAAAGGGTCTTCTCGTAGGAGTTGCGCCTGACACCTTTTTGGGAGGGGGAATTCAGACCTGCCGTGAAATCCTTGACAGCGGCGAGATAGGGGAACCTATCGGCGCTGCAGCGTTTATGACCTGTCACGGACATGAAAGCTGGCATCCTGATCCCGAATTCTACTATGAGGTCGGCGGCGGTCCGATGCTTGACATGGGTCCTTATTATGTAAGTGCGCTGGTCAACCTTTTAGGTCCCGTCAAACGCCTTTGCGGTATATCCAAAAAATCCTTCCCGACAAGAACTATAACGAGCGAAAAGAAAAACGGTAAGGTCATCCCTGTCGAAACAGATACCCACATAGCAGGGATAATGGAATTTGATAACGGAGCTGCCGGCACCATAATCACCTCTTTCGATATTTGGAGGGCGGATAATCCTCGTATAGAAATTTACGGGACAAAGGGTTCCATGCAGGTTCCCGATCCCAACGGCTTCTCAGGTCCCGTAAAAATCTCACACGGCTCGGGGCAATGGGAGGAGGTTCCCGTAACACGGCCCTACACCGTTAACAGCAGGGGTTTGGGTGTGTGGGATATGGCGCGTGCCTTAAGACTCGGCAGTGCGCACAGGACAAACAGTGATTTTGCTTATCATGTTCTGGACATCATGTTAGGCTTTACGGACAGTTCAAGAAGCAACTCCTTCTACTTCCCGCACAGCTCTTGTGAGCGTCCGGCGGCAATGTGATTTTCAAAAGGCGTTCCTTTTTGTTTGTGTTTTTGATGATAGTATGATAAAATGTTGATTTAACAGGGTTTAACCGCTCTATAAGTCAGAAACGAGGGATTTCTTGTGAACAATGCGAAAATACTCGATATCGGTGATTTATCACGCGAAGAGCTTATGGAAACATTGCGTCTTTTAGGCTCTATAAGGGACAACACAAATATGTTCAGAAGCGACTGCACGGGAAAATCTCTCATCACACTTTTTTCTGAGTATGACAGGAACTGCGAATCGGCCTTTTCGGCAGCAATGGTACGCTTAGGCGGCGCTTCTTCGAATTTTCCGATAAATCAAGGCGAAAGTCTGAAAGACAATGTCCTTACCGCCTCATCAAGAGGCGATATTATAGCTGTCAGCCACCCGCTTAAGGGGGCGGCTCTTGCGGCATCCTTATATTCCACAGTTCCCATAATCAACGCGGGCGACACTGCCTTTTCCCTTCCTTGCAAAGCCCTTAGAGATATGGCTACAATCTGGTACGAGAAAAATCACATTTCTAATATGAAAATAGGCTTTTGCGGGAACATTTTTAAATCTCCCGAGGTTTATGCTCTTGTAAAATGTCTTTCGGTTTACAATGGGAACTCTTTCTCGTTTTGTAATGTTCAAAGCGGGGAAATACCCCAAAAAATCGAAACAGATCTTTTGACAAACGGCAAGAAATATGAAATCGTAAATTCCCTTGGGGATATGATAGAGGACTTGGATGTGCTTTATATGACACGAGTGGGAAGCGAAGAATTTTCATCTGATACGGAGTACTCCAAAGCTCTGACCCGATGCATTCTTGACGAGAGGCTGCTTCTTGCCGCAAAGCCCGACTTGTCTGTGTTACACCCGTTCCCGAGAGGAGAAGAGCTCCCCTCTTATGTCGATCTTGATGAGAAGGCCAAGTATTTTTCTCAGCTCGAATACGATGTTTACGCTATTATGACCTTTATATTCAAGATGTTTAAGGGGCGTGCGGGAAGGACTATTAAGCCCGATGACTTACGCTCCACCCACGGATTATTCTGCGGAAATTCCGAATGTATAACAAGTTCGGAAGAGTATCTTCCCGGTCTCTTTTTCGAAAGAGGTGATGACGTTGTCTGCTCCTACTGCAAAAACACCGTGGAAAAATGATGATTGCGGGAAAATTCTCTGCATAGAGGGGTTTTGCAGGAAAAACGGCAATACGCAGGCTCTTTTGAACAAGTTTCTTTCCGATTATGTCGGCTTTGCTATTAAACGATATAATACATTTGAGAAAAATCCAAAACCCTGTATCGGCTGCGATTTCTGCTCAAAAGACGGCGCTTGCCGATTTCGCGACCTTGACGACTTTTTTTATTTTTTTGAAACTGCCGATATAGTTGTCTTCGCTTCGCCTGTTTATAATCTTTCCTTCCCCGCTCCCTTAAAAGCCCTTTTAGACAGGCTTCAGCCCTACTATAACGGTTTTTTCTCCGACGAGAGGAAGCAACGTATTAAAAAGAGGCGCAACGCCTATTTTCTTGCAACTGCAGGTCAAGACGGCGCTCTTGGATTTGATATTATGGAAAGGCAGCTCAAAAACATCTTTTCCGTGACAAATATTAAGTATATGGGCGGAAGCCTTGTCGGAAACACAGATAATACTACTCCAAAATGCGAACTGTGAAAGGGAAAATAAATGGCACAGATAATTTCTCACAGGGGCGCAAACAAAAAAGCTCCTCAAAATACACTTTCCGCCTTCAGGCTTGCCCGTGAAATGAAATGTGACGGCCTTGAATTTGACCTGCATCTTACAAAAGACGGTTATGTGGTGGTATGTCATAATTATGATATTGACGAAACCTCAAACGGGTCGGGCTTAATAAAGGAAATGACTTTTGAGACTCTTCGCTCCTACGACTTCGGCTCATATTTTAAGGAGAGCTTCAAGGGAGAAAAAATCCCTTTGCTCGACGAAGTGCTTGAAATTTCAAAGGGTCTGGATATACTTGACATTGAAATTAAACCTCCCCTTGACGGCAATCTTGATATAGTGGAAAAAACCCTTGAGGGCGTTGAAAAAAGCGGTCTTATTGACAAGCTTCTTATTTCAAGCTTCAGCGACGAGGTTCTGCTTGAATCAAAAAGGCTTAAAAGCTCCGTGCCTACGGGACTTCTTTATGACCCTAACAGCGAAATTATAGATAAGATATTCGATAATCCGTTTCTTTTCGCAAAAAGCTTGGGCTGTGACGCCCTGCATCCCGTATATTTTTATATTGACGAGGATTACATACAAGAGGCTCATCAAAACGGATTTGCCGTAAATGCGTGGACATGCAACAGCGAAAATGTAATTAACACCCTTATAGAATTAGACTGCGACGGCATTATTACGGATGTCCCGGATCTTGCCTTTAGACTGAATAATGAAAAGCTGTCTGAAAAGAAATGATTTATGTTGTCACAAGCAACTAAATACTGGAGCGTTTATTTTGATTATAGGTAAAAGACTTATATCAATATTGCTCGTGCTTTGTCTGACCTTGACTTTGACCTTCTGTTACCGCAAAGAAGACGGCGAAAAGGAACCGGACAAGGTTCTTGTCGTCACTACCTTTTATCCCGTTTATATTTTCACTCTCAATCTGACATGGGGCATAAAGGAGATTGAGGTAAGTAATATGACGCAGCAAAATGCCGGCTGCCTGCACGATTACAGGCTGCTGACGCGGGATATGAAGCTGCTTTCCGATGCGGATATGCTCGTCCTTTGCGGGGCGGGAATGGAGAGCTTTCTTGAGGAGATTTTGAGACAACTGCCCGCTCTTCGCACGGTGGATTCCTCCGTCGGTGTTCGTCTTTTATATGAGTCCGGCGGCGTTTCCTCACATATGCAAACGGCTAACTCGCACATTTGGATGTCCGTAAAGAATGCCATAATACAGGTTGATAACATCTGTGCCGCACTTAAGAGCCTTTGCCCCGGCTATACCGATGAGTTGGAAAAAAACAGAACAGAATACACCTTAAGGCTGCAGAATTTGTATGAAGAAATAACGGCATTTTCAAAAGAATTCACAGGCGCCCCGATAGTATCGGTCCACAACGCATTCGGCTATATGGCAAAAGAGCTTTCTTTTGATGCGGTTGCTCAAATAGAATCCGAGAGCTTCGGTGAACCTTCTGCGCGTAAGCTCGGAGAGCTCAGCAAGCTGATTAAAAAGCTTGGTGTCAAGGCGCTTTTTGTCCATCCCGGCTATACGGGAAGCGCCGCAGAAATTCTTTCGGAAGAAACGGGAATACCCCTTCTAATACTTAACCCTATTACGGGCGGGGATGCACAGCTAACCTCATATGAGGACTTAATGCGTAAAAATGTCAGAACGATAGCGGAGATTTATAAATGAAAAACAACGGTAACGGCTGCGGCTTATGTGAAATCAAGGTAAACAATGTAAGCGTAAAAAGAGGAGGCAAAACCCTCCTAAACTCTATATCCTTTGAGCTTCACTGTGGCGAACTGACCGCCTTGATAGGAGTCAACGGAGCCGGTAAAACGACACTGCTTAAAGCTATACTCGGCGAAATCAAGCATGACGGGAGTATTACGTTCTGCTCTCATGACGGGAGAAGCTTGGATAAAATAACAATAGGCTATGTTCCCCAATTTCTTGATTTTGACCGTTTTGCCCCCGTAAGCGTAAGGGATTTTTTGCTTAGCGGCAGGACAAGGCTTCCCGTATATATGTTTCATCCGAAAAAACACAAATTTTCGGTGGAGGAATCACTGCGACTTGTTTCATGCGAAAAATTGATAAACAGGACATTAGGTGAGCTCTCGGGCGGAGAAATTCAGCGAATTATGCTTGCCGGCGCGCTGTTCCCGATGCCCGAGCTGCTGATATTGGACGAGCCTGTTTCGGGTGTTGATTATTCCGGAAGCGAATCTTTTTATGAGGTAATATCAGACCTTAAAAATAATTACCACACAGCCATTGCGATGGTCTCTCACGACTTGGGTATTGTAAAACGTTATGCCGACAAGGTTCTTTTACTCAACAAAAAAGTTCTTTGTATGGGCAATGCCAATGAGGTTTTCGCTTCAAAGGAATTTCAGGAGAGCTTCTTCTCCGGTTTGGGGGAAGAAAATGATTAACGCTTTATTGAACTTAATAAGTGAAAGCAGTCCTTACGACTGGCTTTCCTACGGCTTTATGAGGAACGCGCTTCTTGCAACGCTTATCATCACTCCCCTCTTCGGCATTCTCGGCACGATGGCAGTAAACAACAATATGGCGTTTTTTTCTGATGCTTTAGGTCACAGCGCCCTTACGGGAATAGCCTTAGGCGTTCTTTTGGGCATTGATAATGAGATAATTTCCCTTGTTGCCTTTGGAGTTATAATCGCCCTTACGGTTACTCGAGTCAAGAATACAAAAACGGCTTCAACAGATACTGTTATCAGTGTTTTTTCCTCGGCGTCAATCGCCTTGGGTCTCGTTATTCTGTCATACGGGGGAGGCTTTGCAAAATACAGCGCATATCTAATCGGGGATATACTCAGCATTTCCGAGGCTGAAATTTTGACGCTTTTCTTCGTTCTTTTGGCAGTTATGGTTATTTGGGCACTTCTTTATAATAAGCTGCTGCTTTTATCTGTCAACAGGGAGCTTGCCGCAAGCAGAGGTGTAAAGGTTTCTCTTGTTGAAAACATTTTCGTACTGATTGTTGCTACGGTAGTAATGCTTTCTATTAAATGGATAGGAATATTGCTGATTAATTCCTTGCTTATTCTTCCCGCCGCAGCAGCCAGGAACATTGCGCGAAGCTCAAGACAGCACCTTGTTTTCTCCGTACTTATAGCCTTGTTTTGCGGAGTATTCGGACTTATGTCCTCGTTTTACCTCGATACGGCAGCGGGAGCTACAATTGTGCTGGCTTTAGCTGTTGTGTTTTTCATCTGTTACTTGTTCAGAAAAAAATAATAGCGCAGATAACCTTGAAAGAGGCTGTTTCGTTTGATATACTATTTGCACGCTTAAGGGGGCAGCAATAATGTTTTTTTCACAGGATATAGGAATTGATTTAGGTACCGCCAATACTCTTGTGTTTGTCAAGGGTAAAGGCATTGTTATACGGGAGCCGTCCGTTGTTGCCGTTGACGAGAAATCCATGCCGAGGGCCGTAAAAGCCGTGGGAAATGAAGCTAAGGATATGATAGGGAGGACTCCCGGCTCGATATCAGTCGTTCGCCCCTTGAAGGATGGTGTAATTGCGGATTTTGATATGACCGCGGATATGCTTAAGGAGTTTATCAAAAGAGCTGTAAGCGGCTCGCTCTTTAACAGGGCAAGGGTTATGATATGTATTCCCTCGGGAGTTACGGAGGTTGAAAAACGTGCGGTACACGATGCCGCAAGGAGTGCCGGCGCAAGATATGTCAGTCTTATCGCAGAGCCTATGGCTGCCGCAATTGGCGCGGGGCTTCCCGTTACACAGGCCGTGGGAAGCATGGTAGTTGATATCGGAGGCGGAACCTCAGAGGTTGCCGTTATTTCACTCGGAGATATTGTTACGTCAAGGTCTATCCGCATTGCGGGCGATAATTTTGACGAGGCTATCATCTCATATATAAAGAAAAAGGAAAACCTGCTTATCGGAGAACGTACGGCAGAGGATATTAAAATTAAACTCGGCTCGGCTTACCCTTATGAGGGCGAGGGGGCTATGGATGTCAAGGGCAGGAATCTTCTTGACGGTCTTCCCAAAAGCTTGGAAATAACCAGCGAGGAAGTCAGGGAGGCTCTTGTGGACCCCGTTGACCAGATACTTGATACTATACGTTTTACTCTTGATAAAACTCCGCCCGAGCTGTCCGCTGACATTATGGACAGGGGAATTATGCTCACAGGCGGCGGAGCGCTGCTCAGGGGACTGGACAAGCTGATAGCCGCAGAAACGGGAATGCCCGTTCATACGGCGGAAAGTCCGCTTGACTGCATTGTAAGAGGGACGGGAATTTGTCTTGAAAAAGATCCGCTCAAGCTTTTAAGAAATCATTAAGAAGGAAGTCTTATGCGCAGGTTTTTTCTCTCCTCAAAAGCAAAAATCGCATGCTTTGCCTTAGCGGCGCTGCTGCTGGGTGTGGTTTTTGCTGCCTTTTCACACAATTCCTCCTCTTTTTTTACATCCATTGTATCCGCTGTGTTTTCCCCTCTTGAAAAAGCGGCCTCCTCACTCAGCCGCCACGCCGACTCCTTTGCCGTATCCTTTAAGTCCTCATCGGTCTATCTTGAGCAAATAGAGCAGCTTGAAAAGCAGCTTAATGAGAGCACACAGAAGCTCTCCGAATACGAGAAGCTCAAAGCAAAGGTTAAGGACTATGAAAACATACTCGGACTTAAGGAAAGAAATAGCGATTTCGTTTTTTCTTACGGTACCGTTATATCGAGAAATGCGGCTGATGCAGGCTCTTCATTTGTTCTTGACGTTGGAAGAATCGACGATGTCAGCGTCAATGACCCTGTGCTGTGCGACGGCAATGTCGTCGGCATAATCAAAAAGGTTAATACAACAACCTCAGTCGCGTTGTCCGTATTGGACCCGCGTTTGAGTATAGGTGCGTATGAGGTGAGCACGGGAGAAAAAGGCTTTTTAAGCGGTAGTGCAAAGCTTATAGGCGATGGGCTTGTAAGGCTTTCCGGTCTTAAAAGCACAACGGCCGTGGTTTCGGGGGGAATAGTCATTACCTCGGGGGCGGGAGGCGTTTTCCCGCCGGGCATTGTAATAGGAACGGTTGTGACGGTTGAGAACGACGAGGCGGACACCTCTTCTTATGCCACCGTAAAGCCTGCCTGTGATATCACAAGCCTTTCGGGAGTTTTTGTCTTGACTGATTTCGCCGGTCAGGGTGAAAAAGACGATTTTACGGTTGACTTATCGGGGTGATGGTATGATTTATGACAAGAAAGTATTATTACGCAATATTGCGCTGATTTTATTTATTTTGCTGTTCTCCCTACTCCAGAACACATCGGGAATTATACCCGAACCTTTTGGGGCAAGGGCTTTTTTGCTAATACCGTTAACTGTTTTTATAGGTATGTTTGAAAGAGGCGTTTCGGGAACGCTGCTTGGTGCTTTTGCGGGCATTCTCTGGGATATCTCATCTGATAAGGACGGTTTCTTCGGTATTATGATGTTCTTAACAGCCTTCTTTTGCACACTTATGATAACCTATTTAATGAGAAACAACATAGCCTCGGCTCTTGTTTTAACCGCGTTATGCCTTGCGGTCAACATTTTAGTCTTCATCATTCTTTTTTATGTCCTTTCCGGTGTTGAGGATATTTCATATTTTGTTTTCCGATTTTATTTGCCGTCTTATATATTCACACTGCTTTTATCCCCGGTAGTGTATCTGCTTGTACGTGCTGTTTACGGTAAGTGGGGGGAATTTCGGAGAATAAAAATATGATGAACAATATTAGGAAAAGCAGATTGATAAAAGGCTCCGTATTCTTTTGTGCGGTGTTTGTTTTCTTTATTTCTTTTTTAGTTAAATACCAAATTGCAGACGGTGAAAAATATTCCTACATAACCGACCGCACCTCCGTTTCAAAAAGAAAGGTAACGGCTGCAAGGGGTATTATCCTTGACCGCAACGCCCGGGCGCTTGTTTCAAACCGTCAAGGGAATACAATTATTTTCTTGTATGACAAGTTCCCGTCATACAAGAAACAGCAGGAACGCAACGATGTTATTTCAGAATTAATCGAGCTTTTTGAGAAGGCGGGAGAGGAATGGGAGAACTGCCTTCCGATAACCTTGGACAAAAACAATAATGCTCAGTTCAAGGAAAAGACGGATACCGAAATACGCTTTATGAAATCCCGCGATATGCTTCATCTTAATGATTATGCAACCGCCCAAAACTGTTATGACGCCTTAGTTGAGAGATACGGTCTCGAAGTATATCCCAAAGAGACTCAAATTAAAATTATGGGTGTATGCTTTTCCATGAAATACCTGCTTTTTTCCGAAGCAACGCCTTATGTTTTTGCCCGTGACGTTTCAATCGGGTTAGTCTCCGCAATCAAGGAAAACAGCGATATATTCAGAGGTGTAGACGTTCAGATAGACAATTACAGAGAATATTCAGACGGGACCCTTGCTCCTCATGTTTTAGGATTTGTGGGGGCTATCAGCTCTGAAGAATATAACACGCAAAAGGAAATATTAAAGGAAAAGCTCAGCGATAATACAATCACCCAAGAAGAAAAAATATTGCTTGAAAATAATAAATATGAGCTAAACGACGTTTGCGGAAAGAACGGTATTGAGGCTTACGCCGAGCGGTATCTAAGGGGCAAAAACGGAATTTTAATGACCTTAACAGACGCCGAGGGAAATGTTTTACAGGAATATTCCGTACTTCCGGAGCAGGGTGCCACAGTGGTATCCACCATAGATGCCGGTCTTCAGAAGGCATCGGCGGACGCCCTCCAAAAAATCCTTGACCAGCAAAGAGATAAAACCATTTTTGACACTGCGGGAGCTATCCTTGTCTTGGATGTTAAAACGGGGGCTATTCGTGCATGTGTCTCAAACCCGACATACGATATATCCAAATACACCGAAATCTATCCGCAACTCATTAAGGATAAAACAGCTCCCTTGTGGAACAGGGCCCTTATGAGCACATATGCTCCGGGCTCCACAATTAAGCCCGCTATGGCTATAGCCGCTTTGACAGAGGGTACTGTTACCCCCTCAACCACTTTTAGGTGCGGCGGGACTTTCAAATATCTTGACACTACCTTTTCCTGCCTCGCCTCACACGGCTCGCTCAATGTCAGACAGTCGCTCAGGTATTCCTGCAATATATATTATTATAATGTGGGTAAGAATCTCGGCATAGAAAAAATGAATTATTACTGCAGACTGCTTGGGCTCGGTCAGGAAACAGGCTTGGAGTTACCCGAGGCAAAGGGTATACTCGCAGGTAAAACAAGTCGTGAGGCCTCAGGCGGAGTTTGGTATCCCGGCGATACTGTCCAAGCAGCCATTGGTCAGTCCGACAATCTTTTTACTCCCATACAGCTTGTCAATTATTGCGCCACCATCGCAAACGGGGGAATCAGATTTAAGCCGTATATAATAGATTCCGTCTTTTCCTCGGATATGAAGACTCTTGTTTACAAGACAAAGCCCGAGGTAATTGAAAACCTTGACTTTTCCAAAGAAAATCTTGACTTGGTTAAAGCGGGAATGCGCGATGTCGTTACACTTGGCGGCTGCAGTTCGTATTTTAAGGATTGTGTTGTTAAGGCTGCAGCAAAAACAGGTACCTCCCAGATTATTAAAAAAGCCGACAACGGCGCTTCTGTCAAAACAAATAACGGCTTTGTCATAGCCTTCGCCCCTTACGACGACCCGGAAATCGCCGTTATTGAGGTTTGTGAAAACGTACAAGGCGGCAGCGCAATTTCAGGAGCGGTGTGCGAAGTTTTCAACTATTATTTCACCAATTTGAAGGACTTCAGCGCCCCCGAAGAATATAATGAGCTTATTTTCTGATAATAACTCTTTTCCATAAGAAAGGAGAGAAGCATGTCAAGAATTATTGCCGTCGTATCCGCAAAGGGCGGAGTCGGTAAATCCTCAATCTGCACAGGTCTTGGTAAAGCCCTTTGTGAGAGGGGTTTGAGCGTGCTGTTAGTTGATACCGATATTTCTCTCAGAAGCCTTGATGTTCTGCTCAATGCAGGTGAAACCGCTGTTTTCGACTGGGGCGATATTCTTCAAAAAAATTGCACAGCCTCAAAGGCGTTTTTGCCGATTACGGACAAGCTTTTCCTCCTGCGCGCTCCCGCAAGCGGTAATAATATTAACAGTGAGGATTTTGTTGACCTTATTAAAAGAATATCGAAAAGCTTTGATTTTGTTATTCTTGATTCGCCCGCAGGTCTTGAAAAGGGCTTTAACCTTTGCGTTTCGGCGGCAAGCGAAGCTCTTGTTGTTTCGACCCCCGACGAAGTCAGCATACGGGCGGCATCAGTCGCCGCCGACAGGGTTAGAAAATCAGGTATTTCACAGCAAAGACTTATTATTAACAGGTATTCAAAGAAGCTTTCCTTGCGGTCGGTTGACGAGGTGATTGACGGAACGAGTGTTCGACTTATCGGCATAATTCCGGAGGATAGAGAGCTTCTTCTATCGGCAAACGGTCACAGCCTTACCTCTTTTTCGTCTGCCGCTCTCGCCTTCAAAAGAATTGCGGGAAGAGTGCTCGGGGAAAGCATTCCGCTCAAGCTGAAAGGACTTAACTTATGATAAAAACACCGAAATTAAATGTTATTGAAAATCTTGTTAAGCAGGTTAACCCATATGTAATTACCGATGAATTGATTATCCCCGTATGGAGAAAAAGAGACGGTGTACATATTGCACCGAATGAGTATTCCTTCAATCCCGGCGGGGAAGCGGAGCTTTCTCTCGGCGATACATGGGAAACGGGATATGATATGACCAGCTGGTTTTCGGCAAAGGTGATCGTTCCCGAGGAAATGGATGGGAAAAAGCTTTATCTTCGGCTTGATTTCGGCGGTGAAGCTTTGGTCAGGATTAACGGTGCCATTAAGGGCGCAGTAAGCTCCCGTATGAACTCGGGCTGGGTTCACAGAGATATAATTCACCTTGATAATCCCGCAAGAAAGGGCACCGTCTACAATATTGAGCTTGAAGCGACGGTTAACTCGGGAGGCTTTTGCGATGCGGCAATGGCGGGAACTAAAACTGTGTTTTACACTCTAAATACCGCTTCTCTAATAGCGGTGAACACTGACATCGAGAAATACCGTTTTTTACTTAAAAACTGTGTTGACGCTATATCCGTTATTCCCGATGAGATAATTAAAAACCGTCTTTGGAGGGCTGTTGACGACTCCGTGCACGCTCTTGATTTTGATATGGGGCAAACCGCTTTTTCAGATAGTGTTGTTACTGCCGTTGAAATTCTTCGTAACTCAATTGCCTGTATTCCCCGATTTGATTACGGAAGGGTTATTATGACGGGGCACAGCCATCTTGATGTAGCATGGCTTTGGACAATTAAAGAAATAGTCAGAAAAACCGCCAGGACCTTTGCTAATAATCTGAGCCTTATGGATTTATATCCCGACTTCAGGTTCAGTCAAAGTCAGGCGGTTTTATATGATTTTATGAAAACATATTACCCCGATATTTTTGAAAGAATAAAGGAAAAGGTCAAAAGCGGGCAGTGGGAAATCACGGGCTGTGCCTGGGTCGAGGCGGACACAAACATCGCGGGCGGAGAAGCCCTTATCAGGCAGCTTTTATACGGTCGGCAGTTTTTTCTGAAGGAATTCGGAATATGCTCGGAGATTTACTGGTTGCCTGATTGCTTCGGATTTTCCTGGGCGTTGCCGCAGATAATAAAAAAGTCAAAACTTAAATATTTCCTGACTTCAAAGCTGCTTTCAAACGATACGAATAAATTTCCCTATTCTCAGTTTATATGGCGTTCGCACAACGGTGACGAGGTTATCTCTTATCTTATGCCGACGGGCTATGGCGGGGAATATACCGCTTCAGACATACAAAAATGCTTTTACGGCGCACAGCAGACTGATATAACGGGCGTCTCCCTGGGTATGTTCGGCTATGGCGACGGCGGCGGCGGTTGTACATACGGTATGGTTGAAAATGCCCGGGCTCTTGCTGAAATACCGGGACTTGTTCCCTCCTGTCAGGGCTCGGCAACAGAATTCTTTTCTCTGATAGAGAAAAAGAAAAACAGCCTTCCCGTATGGGACGATGAGCTTTACTACGAAAATCACAGAGGTACATATACAAGCCAGGCTTTTGTAAAAAAATATAACAGGAAAGGCGAATTGCTTTTCAGAAATGCCGAGCTTTTAAGCGTCATTGCATTCGAGAAAACGGGCTTTGAATATGATTTACAGGGACTTGAAAAAGGCTGGAAGCTTCTCCTTACTAATCAATTTCACGACATATTGCCCGGCACATCCATACACGAGGTATATGAAGATTGTCTTGCAGATTATGAGAAAATGATGAAAATCGGGTCAGACATAAAGTATGCCGCGATAAGCTCGTTAAAACCCTTAGGTAATTCTCCTGCGGTTATAGTCTGGAACTTCAATACTTGGACCGTGAGCTCGTCGGTTTCGGTTGAAATTCCCGAAACTGCCGGGAGCATTAAAGATGCCCTCGGAAATAAGATGCCTTCAATATTCTATAAAAAAGATGGTAAATTATTTATTGAATTTATTGCGCAAGATGTTCCGTCAGTGGGATATAAAATGTTTTTCTTAAGTAGGGAAACACCTCAGAGCCTTCCTCTTGTAACGGCAACGGAAACCCTGCTTGAAAACGAGATACTTCGCGTTACACTTGATTCACAAGGCAACATATCGGGTATTGAAGACAAACGCTCCGGCAGGCAGCTTCTGACGGGAACCGGAAATCTTTTAACCGTGTTTCAGGATAAGCCCGTACACGAGAGTGCATGGAATTTAGAAATAGATATTAACAAGAAGTTTTGGGATTTGACCGTGGCAGACAGTATAACGGTAAAGGAAAGCTCACCTCTTAAAGGTGTTATAAGAATTAAAAGACACTTCGGGAAATCTGTTATAACTCAGGATATAATCCTAAAGAAAAACAGCGATATGCTTCTGTTTAACACGGTGGTGGATTGGCAGGAAACAGAAAAAACATTAAAAGCCTCTTTTCCTGTTGACATCAGGGCTACCGAGGCATCATATGAAATAGCCCATGGCGCGATTAATCGTCCTAACCACTTTAATACGCCTTATGATTTCGCGAGGTTTGAGGTTTCCGCTCATAAATGGGCAGACCTTTCCCAAACGGATTACGGGGTCAGCATTCTAAATGATTGTAAATACGGGTATGATATTCACGGCAACAGAATGCGTATTACTCTTATGCGCTCGCCGAATTGTCCCGATACAACCGCCGACCGGGGAATTAACGAGTTTACTTATGCATTTTATCCGCACAGCAACCGCTGGCAGGACGGCAAAACCGTTAACAAGGCATTTGAACTTAATATGCCGCTTGAAGCTTTTTATTCGGAGGGTTCGGATAATTCACGGGCTGTCTTTGAAAAATCATTCTTGGAGTTATCCTGCCAAAATATTATTGTTGACGCATTAAAAAAAGCTCAGGACGGTGAAGGCTTTATCCTGAGAGTATATGAATCTGAGGGGAGAACAAGTCAAGTCTCATTAAAACTGTGTTTCCCGAAATTTGACTTATTTGAATGCGATATGATGGAGAATAGCGAAAAATTATTGGAAAAAGGAGCTGCTTGTGTTCAATTTAAGATTTGCCCATATGAGGTAAAGACCTTTAGATTAATTCCTGTCAGACCGCTTCCGGGATAATCCGTAAATAATGTTTGAAATATAGAGCAAAAGATGATACTATACTATTATTATCTGCAAGGGAGGACTTGCTTTGGACGAAAATAAGGATCAAGGGCTAAGCTCTAATCGGGAAAACCCGAATGACGAAGGAGCCGCACAGGCATCTGAAAAAGCGCGGGACACTGTTTCCGATTATGATAAAAAAGATGACTATTCAGAAGACGAGCTTGAAAATGAGCTTGAACATCTTTCGGAGCTTTTTAAAACGGAGCTTGATAAAGCAACAGAGGAATTTGAAAATGAGCCGGATGAGATAGAAATTGATGAAGAGGTTAAAGAGCTTGACGACATAAAAGAGCAGCTCGAAAAGGAAGTCATTCCCGAGGATATGCTCTGCCGCTGCTGCGGGGAAAGAGAAAGAGACATAAGCCACGGTCAGGACTATGAATACTGTTCGCACTGCCGCGAGGGGATGAGGCATTATCCTATGGGAATACAGTATCTGCTGTTAGCGTTCTTAACAGTATTTTTAGCAGGTGTCTCTGTATTTCTGTTCTTGAAAAATTTCGATGCCCTATATCGTATTCGCGAAGCCGAGGTATTTTTATCCGAATCAAAAATGACAAGTGCGGCAAAGAAATACAAGGATGCGGATTTTGTTTTCTCAGAAAAGTCTCTAAATGCAAAAAGGCTTAAGCTAAAGGCAGTCGAGACATCATTTAATTCAATTTCTTCCTTTGGTGCGTTAAATACTCTCTCAACACAGCTTGACGCAATTCTAAGCCCCATCGAATTCAAGCTTTTTTGGAATTCAAGGTACTACAATTTAAGAAATGAGCTCCTTACCATTACAGCCACACTTAATGCGTATTCCGAAATTGTTTCCAAATACAAAGAGGAAGAGACTTTGCCCTATGATACCATAGTTTCGCTTCTTGAGGAGCTGATAGGCAAAACAACAGAAATTGCAGCCCCGAAAAGCCCAAAGGTTTCCCTGATAAATTCCGGGGAGAACAAAACTATAACAGTCGAATACAACAAGGCCTTTATAAGATTTTGTCAGTACCTTATGCTCTTGCAAAAGGGTGAAAAAGACGACCTAACAACGTATTTAGAAGAAATCAGAGAGCTTACCCCCGCTTATGTTTGGCTTTACGGGTATGAGTTAGGTATGGATTATGTGCAAAACGGTAATTTTGACGAGGCAGAAAATATACGTGATCTGCTTTTGAAATATAACAGGGAAGACCAATATGCATATATTCTTAAAGCTGTCATTTTCAGACTGCAAAAGAACTACGACGCTGCCGTAAAAAGCTGCGATGAGGGTATTGAGCTTTGCGGTGATGTCTCCGAGCTTTACCGCCAAAAAGCAATCTGCTGTATAATAACAAAAAAGTATGACCAAGCACTGGATATTATGAAGGATTTAAATGACGAAACAAAACATCAGTCTATATATATCGAAACAATATTCACCCTGGCGATTGCGGCAGATCTTGCAGGCGACGAAAAGGCACTTGAAGGCGCTGAGGATATGATCGAATTCTACAAAATCGAATATTCCGAAAAGCTGAAATCGTATTTTAAGGGAGAGCTTTCCGCAGAGCAGTTATTTACCACGGGCACCTGCGATGTTATCGATTAGCGAAAGGATTTGAAAGAATGAACGTTTTATTTTTCATTACAAGAATTATTACCTTTTTCGGCTCAAGTCTAAGGTGCTTTTGGGAATTTGTTGTATGCAGGATTTTTAAGCTCCCGATTGAAGATATACGCTGCTTTAAGATAAGTGAAATGTGCAGTCATATCGAACATGAAATTACGGAAAAAGCCGGTCAGTCCTTCTTGTTGTGTGCCTTACCCTTTGCCTTGAATTTCTGTTTAGGCTCTTGCTTTCTTGCTTACTCATCGTATTATGTGTTTTACGCAGGGGTTGTTAATTTCAATTCGGTATTCTTTCTGATAATCGGGATTTCCCTTTATTCAAATCTGTTTCCGTCAGTAGAAAATGCCCTTTCTCTCAAAGACAACATATACTCGGGCGAAGGCAAAAATCTTTTCGTTAAGATAATCCTTGCGCCTTTTACGGCTCTTATGCTTTTCGGCGCTTACCTAGAAAAGTACAGCCTGAGCGTACTCGCTTCAATAGCCGCCGCTATAGCCTTTCCCTTTATAACGGACCCCATTCTTTATGTTATCAGCAGAATAATGATGGAGCTCAAAAGCTGAATTCAATAAATAAAAAGGCGCCCTGAAGTGATTCAAGGCGCTTTTGTTTGGTTGAAATCTAATATACTATAGTCCATTTTTCCTCGAACTGGAGACCGACCTTTCCGTCAACGGCCGGCATTATAGGAGCTTTTGCGGTAAGACTTAAATACATCGGAAGCCGTATGTAAAGCTTTGTAAGATTCCCTGTTTTTTTGTCTATTTCAGCTTCGCAATAAGCACCGTCGTATTGACATATTATATTGCTGACTTCTATATAGCCTTCTGTTGCCTGTGTTATCTGATCGGAAGTGATAATCGAGCATATCGAACCGGAACCGTATCCCGCCTTTGGATTCTTATCGGGCTTTAGGAGAATAGTTACAAAATAATATGTTCCCTTGTCTGAACAAGTTGCCTTGTTAATGTCAGACTCTTTGAGGTTGCACGTTACGTTCGCAGGAGGAATAGCATTTGCTATGTCATCCGTATGAATCTCGTTTAAATCAGCCTTTTCCTTCAAAAAGGTATTCATAAGAAATGAGCCGATTGAGGAAAGATACCCCGCTTCAAAGACATCATTATAGTTTTCAGCGTTTTTGTAAGTTAGTGTTGCTTTTTTAGCCTTTGTTCTCGCCTTGTTGTTTGCGGCTTTATAAAGAGAAGCTATTTCCGCTTTTGTTGACGGGGTATTGTTTGATTTAGCCGTTGTGCCGGTACCGGTACCGGTGCCGCTGCTGCCGCTTTTTGTAGTATTTAAATTGTCGCTGTTGTCACCGGGTTGCCCGTTAATAACATCAATTACAGAGCCGGGTTCCGTATTGTCTGGGGCTTCCGTCGCAGTTTCATCAGGTAATGCTGTAGTAGCAGTATTTTCAGGGTTAACAACCTGTATACCGCTTGCTTTAATATACTCTGCCGCTATGACTGCAGCGTAAACCGAACTGAAGGTCATAGCACAAATAAGCAGTATTGCTATTGACGAAAACATAATAATCTGATTTTTTGAAAATTTCATATGCATACCCCTTTTTGAAAACAAAACTTATGTAATTTACATTATAAGACCGACACCTGTAAATGTCAATAATAAATGAGCTTTTGGAATTTTGAAAAAATTTCTTGTTTATTGTCAAAATGTATAGTATCATAATGAGCATTGAGAAAGAAAGGATGTACTTTTTTGAAAAGCGCTTTGGGTAAGGAGATATCCTATGGTTTTACGGCCGCATTATATTCTTTGCCGTTTGCCCTGTATATGAGCTTTACTACAGGGCTTGACTTAAGAATAATGTCTGTTGTTTATTCCGTGTTTGCCCTTCTTGGCGTAACACTGAAAGTAGGGCTGCTTTTAGCCCAGGTGTACGCCTTTTTGCCTGTATTATTTGTTTTTGTAAAATTCGGAATACTTCCGGGACTCTTATGCACTGCTTTAACATCTGTTATATCTGTTATCCTGTTTAAGCTGCCGTATAAAAAATTTCTGAACACTTATGTTGCGGCAGGAATTACCATTATGCTTGCTTTTTGTGCAACCGCACTCTTTACGACAGATTATTTCGGCATAGGTGCCGGTGGAGGTACCGTGTCTGAAATCCTTCGGGCATACAGATTTCTCGGTTTTCATCCTAATTGGCGAGGTGTTCTTTACGGCACTGTCTCCCTTGTTATTATGATTACTTATCCCCGGGCCTTTAAGAAGCTTAAAGCGCGACTGCCTGCCCCGGCTATTGCCGTATTTGTTCCGTATATCCTTAATTTATTCTTAAATCCCGTTCCTGAAATGACTTATATTAACGAATCCTCCTGCTTGTACGACCTGTCCGATTTTTCTTTAAGCTTCTCCGGAAAAGGTGTTGTTTACATTGTTATTGGAGCTTTGGCGTCGTCGCTTATTTTGCAGACCTTCCGCGAAAAGGAAAAGAGTCTTGTTTTCGGCGCACCTAAGCTTCACGCTGTTGCGTATGATACAGAAAAAAGCGGGTTTCTTATTGCTTTTGTATATATTCTTGTTTTCTTTGCAGCGGTATTCTCTCTTAAAACCGTTATAATAAGAATTCCGGTGCATTCGCTTGCAGTCGTCTCAATTGTCACCGCATGGCAGGGCGTTGAGTGGGAAAACATTGCCAAAGCTTTCCGTAACGGCCTTGCTACGTGGCTTCTCTTAGTTTTGACGTTCAGTTGTATTTTCATCCTTGATGCATCTGAGGCTGTTCTTTTTGCCTTCTTAATTTCCATTATATATAACGGAGTGCTGTTATGGTTAAAAAAATAGCTACATGGATTATTGTTCCCCTAATGATTTTAATTTTTATCCTTGACATTATTTCTGTAGCTTATGCGAATCACCTTGAAAAAAATTACTCGGTTTGCGCAGAGACCTTTGATTACAGTATGGGTGACGACCGCATTCATTTTCTTAACACGGGCTGCTCGGATGCTATCCTCATTGAAAGCAACGGGAAGTTTGCGCTTATTGATTCCGGAGAGGGCTATTATAATCCCCGCAGAAAAATTGAATATACCGGATATACAAAGCTTGTTTTAGATTACCTGAAAAAAGTCGCTTCCGATGAGAACGGTAAGGTGCAGCTTGACTTTATACTCGGCACGCACTGCCATTATGACCATATAGGCGCCTTTCCCGATATAATACGCTTTGATAATATTGAAATCACAAAAGCATATCTCAAGGAATACAATTATGACCTTGTAAGAAAATACGAAAGCGGATTTTGGGATAATGACAAAACCTATCGTGAGGTATTAGACGCTTTGGATGATAAGGGCGTGCCTGTCATTCGGGATTTGCCGCAAACGCCATTCGCTTTCGGAGACTTTATCATAACCTTTTATAATACAGAAACTCCGAAAGAGCTTTTAGGTAATGGGGAAAATGCCGCAAGCGTGGGAATAAAAATAATAAAGGGTCAAAAATCTGTGTTTTTGGCAGCTGATATTACACGAACGTGTAAGCTTGAACAAATAATAGGACCCTTGGTAGGTGATATTGACCTTCTTAAAATCGGGCATCACGGCTATTATGGCTCAAGCTCCATGTCTTTTCTTTCGGAATTAAAGCCCGAAATAGCGATTGTGACAAATCATACCGGAAAGATATATCCAAATGTTAAATGGAATTTAACCATGTACAGCAAAACTCCTGTCTATTCCACTGTTAATTATAACGGCATAATTGCCTCCTTTCCCGACAGCGGCGATATTGTATTAACCAATAACATACACTAAATAAAAAAACTTACCTTTGTTTTAAGATTTTCTCGGTACTTTGGTGATTTTATTCCAAGAAATTTTATAATTCTGTTATCTTTTATTGTTGACAAAAAAAAATTGTTGTGATAATATAAACGTACAGTATTTTGCGCCATACCGTTTTATGCTTGCTTAGAAATTTTAAGGAGAGATTTTTAATGAAGAAGACTATCAGTATTTTACTCGTTTGTATGCTTCTCTTCGCTCTTGCCGTTCCTTCCTTCGCCGCTGCCGGTATTAATACTTATGAGCAAAAGCTTATTACTTATGTTCAGACAAAGTATAAGACCGAAGAAGGTATCATCACAGTTCCCAAGGCTTACATCAACGCTGCTGAGAATGTATGCAACGTAATCGATCTTACCGAAGCTCAATACACTGAGATTGTTGCAATTCTCGACAAAGCTTATGCTTATGTATTAGAGAATAAGCTTGATGAAATGAAGGACCTTAAAGGCAACATAGCTGTTCAGGATGTTCTTTTGGACTATGCAGATGATGCTCTTGCTGTCATCGGCTACACCTTAACTGCTGACAGAGCAAACAAGTTGCTTATAATTAAGGATCCCGATGGTAAAGTTGTGGCAGAGCTTAAACCTGCTATCATCGTTCAGACAGGCGCTGACAATACGGCTATTGCGGTTGTTTCCGCTATTGCTGTTCTCACTGTTGCGGCCGCTCTCGGCGTAAAGAGCTTCCGCAAAGAAGACGATGAGGCTTAACCGAACATTATCCGCTAACAAAAAAGATTGCCGTAAGATCCTCTTGATTCTTCCGGGAATCTTTTTGTTATGTGGTTATCTGATTATATATACTGCTTTTTTGCCTGTTGCTAAGCCTCTCGCGAGCGTGTACAGGCTCGCTTTCACGGGGAATACGTCTTCCCTTGGCCTGAATACGGATAATATAAACAGTATTTTTTTCGGTTCTACCGGTCGCAAAGGCGGAGACATTAAGGTTTCTGAGATAGAATATCCCACATGGGGAGATCATTTCGGAAACATTAAGGTTGAGAATACGAAAATTGACGCTCCGTTAATTTTCGGAGATAGCGTTAGCCTTCTCAATAAAGGCGCTTGCGTATCACTGTACGGGGGAATTCCGGGTTATGGGAAAACCGTAATGGTCTCGGCTCATAATAATACGTTTTTCAGGGATTTACAAAAAAGCGGAGAAATCGGTGCGCTTGTAAATATAGAAACAAATTACGGAAGCTATGTCTACCGTATTATAGAAAAGAAAATTGCCCACCGAGAGGACCCTTCTCCTTACACCGAATATATCGAACGGGACGACAGCGAAAATAACGAATTCCTTATTATGTATACTTGTCAAAAGGAAAACGGTATTTCTCTCTCAAAATACAGATGTTATGCCTTTTGTGAATATGTTTCCGGTCCTATAATAGACAAGTATAATTAGCGGGTGGCTTATGAGTGTAATTAAAAAAATCGTGATTATTCTTTTATCCTTTTCTCTCTCCGTCCTTATTGCTTTGACAGCTGTGTTATCTGTAACGGCAGCAACTATTATGAACAGTAAATACGCCGTAAAGGCTCTTGAAGGGTCTCAATTCGGAGAAATAGAGCTTGACCGTATAAGGGAGCATTTTATTTCGTACGGCTCAGCGGGTAATGTAGAGGAAGCATTTTTTATTAAATATTTTGAAAAGAACATTTCTGCAAAAACCGTTACGGATGATATGGCAAAGACTGTTAGAGCTCTTTACGCCAATGAGGATATAAGCGGTGAAAAATACTTTTTTGACGCGTTGCACCTTGCCTTAAATGAGTATGCCGAAGAAATGTATATGGACGTTGAGGACACGGACATAGCACACGGAATAAAGCAGTTTACAGGAGATTTAATTGAGCTCTATCGCCGTTATGTTTCAATACCCTACGCCTCGAGTATAGCACCACAGTTAAAATCGCTCAAGAGCTTGCTGCCCATTGTTACATTTGCTCTTGCGTTTCTGTCAATAGCCTGTGCTGCCGTCATCTTTTTCAGCTTCAGAAAAAAAGCGATCCCTTTGTCTTATATAGGAGCATCTTTGGGTGGTGCGGGTCTAATGCTCATATCTTTTCCCCTAATAGTTCTCATTACGCGACAAGCCGAAAAGTTTACCCTTACAGATGAGGCATTCCGCTCGTTCTTTATTGAACTGATTAACGGATTTACCGGCAGCCTTATAGTCTGCGGTGCAGTTTTGCTCGCGGCTTTTATAATAATATGTTTAGGCATTCTAAGCCGCTTAAAAGCTTCCCCGTCTCCCGATAAATAACCGGCATATATCTGAAGCGTAATAAAGACCGCATAAAAGTAATTAGCTTTTTTGTGCGGTCTATTATTTTAAGCCCTGTGTCACACTGAAAAAACCTTTCCAAGGGTCTTCTCCACTTATTCTCCCGAGTGCTTCATTCATATCAATACCGTCAGGGGCTATCGTTTCAAGCTCGTCCCATGATATAGGCATTGAAACCTTTGCTCCTTGTCTTGCCCTTATGGAATAAGGCGCGATACTTGTCGCCCCTTTTCCGTTACGAAGCCAGTCAATAAAAATCTTGTTTGTCCTCTTATGCTTTCTGATATTATTCGTATATTTTTCAGGCCATTTTCTCTGCATAACCTGCGCAACCCGACCTGCGAAATCGTGAAATACCTCCCACGAATCGGAAGGCTTCAAGGGTACTATAATATGATAGCCTTTCCCGCCGCTTGTTTTCAGAAAGGAAACAAGCGAAAGCTCGCTCAGTATCTCTTTTAGATCTTTTACTCCTTGACGAACCGTTCCCAAATCCATTCCAACATCGGGGTCAAGGTCAAATACCATTATATCGGGTTTTTCGATTTGTTCGGCTTTGCTGCCCCAAACATGAAATTCCACTGTTCCCATTTGCGCCTCATTAAGAAGACCGAATTCATCTTCAATATAAAAACATTCCTTTGTCTCCCCGTCGTCACTTTGGATAGAAATCGTTGATATTCCTTTACTTCCCGGATTCGGATGCTTCTTAAAAAAGCAGGCTTCTGATATCCCCTTCGGGCAACGCACAACACTCATTATTCTGTGGCTAATATACGGTAGCATTCGCTCTGAAACCCGGGCATAATAACGCACTATATCCGCTTTAGTGATTTGAGGCTCTTTAAATATAATTTTATCAGGATTTGAAATTTTAACTCCCTGTACAATAATGCTGCCTTTTTCCATTTTTTTCTCCGTTTCTTCGGTCGATTCGGGAGTGTCCTCCCTTGCCCGTTCCCTCTTTATATCCATTGGATTTTTGTCGGTTCTCATACCCTTAAAGCTTGCTTGCCTTAAGAGGTTTTCATTAGTCCATTGTGCGAATTTAATCTCTGCGACAAGCAAAGGCTCAAGCCAGGTAACCTTTTCGTTTGTTTTTGTCTTCGGCGCCTCCGAGAAGGGAGACTGCACTCTCGCTATCGGGTCGAATTTTTTTCTTAAATCTCTGTTTTCATTTTCACTAAAGCCGGAACCTGCACGACCTGCGTATATTAACTCATTTCCTTCATATATGCCTAAAAGAAGTGAGCTTATCCCTTTTTCCCTTTTCTCGGTTTGTGTAAAGCCCCCTATAACAAATTCTTGGCGTTTACCGCATTTAAGCTTTATCCAGTCCCCGTTTCTTCTTCCAAGGTAAGGGGAATTTACTTTTTTACCTACTATTCCTTCCAACCCCAACTTACAAGCTGCACTAAGGCTTTCCTCTCCCCTGTTAATGACATGCCGGCTGAAGTGAAGGTTGGACGGGGCATTTTCCATTAGTTCCTTAAGATTATTTTTTCTCCGTATCAGAGGAAGTCTCCTCAGGTCCTCGCCGTCCAATGCGAGAAGATCAAAAATAATATAAGTAAGCTTTTTCCCTTTAGGATTTCCTTTATAATTTTGTAAAGCCTGAAAATCCGTCCTTCCTGATTCATCCGTAACCGTCATCTCTCCGTCAAATACAATTGCTCTTCCCTTTGCCAAATCCAAAAGAGACGAGGTTATAGAGCAGAAGCGGTCCGTATAATCGTTATTATTGCGACTTAAAAGACGTGCCCTGCTGCCCTCCAAAAATGCTGTCATTCTGTACCCGTCGTATTTAAGCTCAAAAAGCCAATCTTCTCCACGGGGAACCTCTTTAACAAGCGTAGCAAGCTGCACATCTACTTTGTCAAAAGGGTTTTTTGTGATTTTCTCATTTTCTCCTTCGCTGATTTCCTCCATTGTGCGGCCTGTACGGATACTGTTTGAATACATTGACACACCGTCATCATCTTTAGTAAAACTATCCCTTTCCTTTACTAAAAGCCAATTATCCCCCGCCGCATTTTCCTTTTCTTTCATTCTTATGAGCGCCCACTTGCCTTTAAGCCTTCTCCCGTCAAGAGTAAACTTAAGAGAACCTTCCCTAACACCGGTTTCCACGTGTGTTAACGGCTCCCAGGTACCCTCATCCCACAACATTACCGTACCACCGCCGTATTCTCCCTTCGGTATTGTCCCTTCAAAGTTTTTATAATCCAAAGGGTGGTCCTCTACCCTAACGGCAAGTCTTTTATCCCGAGGGTTATATGACGGTCCCTTTGGAACCGCCCAGCTTAAAAGAGCCCCGTCCCATTCGAGCCTAAGGTCATAATGGTCCCTGCGCGCTAGGTGGTGCTGTACCACAAAGCTGAGAGAACCCTCTGAGTTTTCGGCTTTGCCCTCCGGTTCCGGAGTTTTTTCAAAATCTCTTTTTTTATTGTATTCCCCAAGCTTTTTTGCCATATATCCCACATTCCTTAAGACAAAACAATAGTAGATATATAATAATTTTAGCAATGGGAGTAATAATATACAAATAAAAGGAGGTTTTTTATGGCAAGCATATCTGAAAATGTAAGGGTAAAATTTGAAGAGCTTCCGATTGAGCTTAAAAATAATATAAACGAAAAGGATGTTACAATTAACAATATGGCTGAGCTTATGAAGGTGCTTGAGGATATTTCCAACGAAGAAAGTCAGGAATAACCTCTTAGATATATCCCTAACACCTGACTCCTAACTCCTAACATCGCAAACCTTCGCATTGTATGTCCCTCGCTCCTCTCGCTTCGCTCACTTTCGCAAGATGGACTATGCGGTTTCGAGTACCTTTACACTTCTGGAATTAAAAAGAGTGCCGCGAGGGCACTCTTTTAAATTTGGTGGAGATGGCGGTACTCGAAAGCTGCGCTTTCGTTCATTTGCTTCGCAAACCTTCGCATTGTATGTCCCTCGCTCCTCTCGCTTCGCTCACTTTCGCAAGATGGACTATGCGGTTTCGAGTACCTTTACACTTCTGGAATTAAAAAGAGTGCCGCGAGGGCACTCTTTTAAATTTGGTGGAGATGGCGGTACTCGAAAGCTGCGCTTTCGTTCATTTGCTTCGCAAACCTTCGCATTGTATGTCCCTCGCTCCTCTCGCTTCGCTCACTTTCGCGAGATGGACTATGCGGTTTCGAGTACCTTTACACTTCTGGAATTTAAAAGAGTGCCGCGAGGGCACTCTTTTAAATTTGGTGGAGATGGCGGTACTCGAAACCGCGTCCGAAAACCTATTCCCATAACCTTCTACGAGCGTATCCGCTTTTTTGGGATTCCCCTCACATAACGCCAAACGGCAGGCTTTATGCTACGGTAGCCTTTAAATCACGACGGATTACAAGGCGCTCATCCGTTCGCGTTCACCGCTAAATCACGCCCCAAACCGGTTCGCGGTCCTCCCGGCAGGGACGGCTGCTATTTAAGCAGCGAGTTTAACTTCGTTATTGTTAGTTATTTTAATTTTGCGGCTTTTAAAGAGTTTTCCGCCACTCTCTAATTAAGGTTCAAAATCCCCGTCGAAATCCTTTCATCCCCAAATTAGTCCTAAACAATTATAAATACTTGGCACTATCGCGTCCGGCTTCCATCATAGCATCCTTTTTTGCCATTGCTTCACGCTTATCATAAATCTTTTTACCCTTGCATAGACCTATTGACATTTTTGCTTTTCCCTTTTTAAAATACACCGAAATCGGAATAATTGCAAGCCCCTTTTGTTGGTATTCTCCGAAAAGCCTCATTATCTCATGCTTATGCATTAAAAGCTTTTTGGGTCTTAAGGGATCCCTGTTGAATATATTGCCCTGTTCGTAGGGAGAAATATGCATCCCGTACACAAAAAGCTCGCCCTTTTCAACGCTGCACCAGGAATCCTTAAGATTAAGCCTGCCTTGCCTGATTGATTTCACTTCCGTGCCGAAAAGCTCTATTCCTGCCTCAAACGTCTCAAGAACATAATAATCGTGGAAGGCTTTTTTGTTCTGGGCCGCAAATCGTTGCTTTTCACCGTCTGCCACGATATTCAGTCCTTTCAAATTCAAATTTCAGATTACGTTTGCACGTTTCGGATAACGGAACATGCCGGAGTCGTTATAATACAGTGCGCCCTTCTAATGCGCGCATAAGAGTAACATCGTCTGCATATTCTAAATCCGCCCCGACGGGTATGCCGTAAGCAAGCCTCGTTACCTTTACCTCAAACGGTTTTAGGAGCTTTGCAATGTACATCGCGGTAGTGTCTCCCTCCACCGTCGGGTTTGTTGCCATTATAATTTCGGTGATTTCGCCCCCCGCTACTCTTGCGACAAGCTCTTTCACGGTGATTTGCTCCGGTCCTATTCCGTTCATAGGAGAAATTACTCCGTGCAATACATGATATACACCCGAATACTCGCGCGTGCGTTCGATAGCTATGACATCCCTGGGACCCTCAACTACACAAATCAACCCTTTTTCCCGCTTCGGGTTTGAACATACCGGGCAAAGCTCGCCTTCGGTAAGATTAAAGCACACACTGCATTTATGAATTTTATCATGAGCGTCCATTATTGCATTTGCAAAGTTCTCGGCATCCTCTTTTGACAAATTGAGAACATGAAATGCCATCCTTTGAGCAGTTTTTCTTCCTACGGACGGAATTTTCATAAACTGCTCAACGAGCCTTGAGAGGGCTTCTACATAATATGCCATAACTTAAAACCCCATTCCCGGAATTCCAAGATTGCCCAGTCCTCCTGATACCTTGCCCATTTCCTGCTCCATAACGTCCGATGCCTTGCGCATCGCTTCATTGACAGCGGCGGTTATCATATCTGCAAGAATTTCAACATCCTCGGGGTCTACAACCTCGGGCTTAATTTCAATAGACAGCACCTCGTGCTTGCCGTTGACCGTCACACTGACGGCGCTGCCGCCTGAGGTTGCCGAGTATTCGCCCTGTTCAACCCGTTCTTGAACACGAGCCATTTCCTCTTGCATATCCTGAATTTTCTTCATCATGTTTGCGCGGGAATCTCCCTGATTCGGTATTCTTGCTTTCATTTCGTTTTCTCCTTAAATCTCAGAAAATAAGCGTTTATTCTTTAGCGTATCTATTAGTATACCATATAAATAAGCATTCTTTTTTCAGTTATTAAGCGTTTTTCAGCTTGGTTTCCGGGGCTTTTTTATTCCTTAATAGTTAACTCAATATCTGTTGCACGGATTCTTTCAATAAATGTCTCAAGCGGGTTTTCGTCAAAGCTTGTATCCTGGGTCATCGTGCGCAAAGGTGTCGGCTTTAATCGTTTACCGGTAATTTTGTATATGGCATCGCTTACTGCCGAGGCATTATCCTGCTGTAAAACAAGCATTTCAAATGCGTTATTTTTCGTTTTTATTATGGCAAGATTGCCCTTAAGCTCGCAGGACGAACCTACCAGGGAACCGTAAAGCGGCTTGCTGGTCTGTAAAATCTCGCTTAAGACATCCGCCCAATTTGCAAGAGGGCAAGCGTCTTCGTCAGGCTGATTTTTAACCTCATTTTCTTTTTCTTCCTCTGTAGCTTTGCCGGTTTTGAGGTCACATGCTTCCCGTTCGGGTTTTTCCTGAATTTTCTCTTCTTTTGACTGCGGCTGCGGATTATAGATAATATCATCGGTTGAAGCTTTGTCTTCGGTGTCAAGGAGTGCTTTTTCTTCCTTCTTCCCGTTAAAGTCCGCTCCGCTTTTTATAAGCTTTATGTCACGCTCCAAATCCGCTATTCTGCGCAGCAGCGCACTGTTACTCTCCTGTAAAGCAGGTGTGCACAGCCTCATAATAAGAGCCTCCGTATACGCTCTTTGAAACGCGCTGTACCTAAGCTTGTCCCCGGCAAAGCAAAGCTCCTCGGATATCGAAAGCAGGGAAGCATAAGTAAATTTTGAAGCGGTATCCTTGAGTTTATCAAGCTCTTCGGGAGTACAAACTATCAGCGCTTCGGGACTTTGGGCGGTTTTTGTAATAATTATGTTTCTGAAATGGTTTACAAGCTCAGCTATCAGCCTTTCCATATCGCACGAGGTATTATGAAGCGTATCTAAAATGTGCAGGGCCTTTGACGTGTCAGAATTGTTGATTGCGCTTGAAAGCTCAAACAGATAGTCCTTTCCCAATAATCCCGCGACTTCGCTGACATCTAAAACTGTAACCTTATCTGCCGAAGAAGCGCATTGGTCCAGCAAAGACAGGGCGTCCCTCAAGGAGCCGTCGGCCACTCTTGATATGAGTAGAGCCGCTTCCTCTTCAAGCTCGATTTGTTCCTGCTTTGCTACGAACATCAGCCTATCGGCAATATCCTGTGCCGGAATTCGCCTGAAATCAAACCTTTGGCATCTGGAGAGTATTGTTGAGGGGATCTTATGGACCTCTGTTGTCGCCAAAATAAATAAGACATAATCGGGCGGCTCTTCAAGCGTTTTTAACAGAGCGTTAAATGCTCCCGCAGAGAGCATATGAACCTCATCTATGATGTATACTCGTTTTTTGGCAACAGAAGGATTAAAGCTCGTCCCTTCACATAAATCACGGATATTGTCTACCCCGTTGTTGCTTGCGGCGTCAATTTCGGTTACATCAAGCACAGCTCCGCTGTCAATTCCCAAGCAAATCTCACACTTGTTGCAGGGGTTCCCGTCTTCCGGGGAAAGACAATTTACTACCTTAGCAAGTATTTTCGCACATGTCGTTTTACCCGTCCCGCGTGAGCCCGTAAACAGGTACGCATGCGAGAGCCTTTCCATCATTACCGCATTTTGAAGAGTCGAGGTAATATGGTTTTGACCTGACATGTCGGAAAACACTCGGGGACGCCATTTGCGGTAGAGAGCGCGATACATAACACACCTCCGATGTATAAAAAACTCAACTTGGTCATACGGCGAGCAGGCGGACTGTGGCGCGCATAGCTGCCCGCTTAATGCTGCTCGGTTCCCCGCCTGACATGGTTCACAGTGCTTTGCCGCACAGGACCCGCACGCCGCATGACCAAATTGAGTAGTTATATTATACAATACAGAAGGGGTAAAATCAAGCATTTAAACAATTGATTTTTTCCAAATTATATTGTATAATTAATAAAAAGCTAAAGGAGGCTATAATTTTGAAATCTTTTAAGAAGCTACTCTCTTTTGTCTTGAGTATTGTTATGCTCTCTATGCTTGCTGTACCGGCGTTTGCTCTTGACACTTCAGGCAAGGACTATATTATAAAAAGTCCTTATGAGACCGTCAATTGGGATACATGGGGGGCTTATAAAAGCAATCTCCACACTCACTCCACATATAGCGACGGTGAAATGCTGCTCTCGGAGGTCGTAGAATCATACTATGCACTTAATTATGATATTCTTGCCATAACAGACCACGGCGTTAACGGCACAACCTGGAACACACAGCCTACTATGGTTCCCGTTGTAGGATATTACAAGTATATTAACAAAATCGATACTCTTACGGACGAGCGCTATAATGAGATAATTACAGGCTCGGACAGGGGCGGAAAGGGCATGCTCAACGTAACTCAGGGCATTGAGATGAACTGTCTTGTCTTAAACAAAAACCATGTTAACGGCTTTTTTGCCGATTACGGCTATGCGATACCGGGCAAGGAGAACGATTATGAATCCGCGATAAAGGGTAACTCTCTGGCAGGAGGGCTCTCCTTTATTAACCATATCGGCGACTGGACAAAGGATGGCGGTGACAACAGCGGAAACACTAACGTTCAAACAATCCAGTATTTCTCTGATTTGTTCATCAAATATCCCTCTTGTGTAGGTATGGAAATTATTAACAGAATGGACTCTACAACTAAATATGACCGCGTGCTTTGGGATAATATTCTCCAGGTTACAGTTCCTCAAGGCAGAAATGTATTCGGGTTTGCAAACGATGACGCTCATGCACCGGGCGATATCGGCAATTCATTTGAATTGTTTATGCTCCCTGAGTTGTCACAGGAAGCGCTTCGCACCGCTATGGAAACGGGTACATTTTTCTCAACAGGCAGAAAGGTAAGAGCCGAGTTAGGTGATGAATTCCACGCTGACATCAATTCCCCTTATCCGTCGGTAACAAACATAGATGTTAACGAACTGACAAATGTTATCACAGTAAGCGGTGAAAACTATAACACCATTCAATGGGTTTCAAACGGAAACGTCATCGCAACCGGAAACACTATTGACCTGAACGATTATGAAGATCAAATCACCTGCTATGTCCGTTTCCAGATGTCCGGCGACGGCGGTATGACCTTTAGTCAGCCCTTCTGTGTTGATGACGGAACTCTCGGTGATACGGATTCTAACGTCTATGTTCCGCCGGTATATTCCCCGGAAATCAATTTTATTGTGGAAACAATTCTTATGTTTAAGAATACGAAGATTTTCTTCCTGCTTGAAAAGCTTTCCAAAGAGATAATGAAATAAAACCGTAAAAAACAGAGCCGAAATTCCTATTAGCAGAATTTCGGCTCTTTCTTTTTACAATTATTTTGTCAGAGACTGAGCTTTTTTATCTTGAATCTCTTCCCATATCAAGCGGTCGTCTCCCCGTGTACTGTCGCTGATTTTTTTCATCTCATGCTTAACATACGGCCAAATAACAATCCCGCCGATAATCGCTCCGATAACGCCGATAATAACATCAAACATTGTGTCATACAGTGCGACCTGACCGGCATTTCCCGCACCCTCTCCGAATATCTTAAAAAACAAATTATCCGGGTCGGGATTCCAGCGGTAATTCTGGTTATATGAGCTTGCAAAATAAAAATCAAAAATAAATTCGAAAATCTCCCATGCTACACTGATAAAGCAAGAAAAACCGAAGCTGACAAATGAAGCTATGAACGGCGGAACAAGACGCTTATTATGCTTCATAGCCATCATCACGTGATACCCGATAAATACGCCGATAAAACCTGCTATCAGATGTAGCCATTTGTCATAACTTGAATACCGGCTGTAAAAGTGCATATACTGTCCGAAAAAACAGCCCAAAAATACGGGTAGAGTTATATATCGCTGTAAGATATACGGCAAGCGCCCCAAAAAGAAAAACTTCGGAAATATTATGCGCCCCAAAATTACGGTAAATGTAGCAAGCAGATTGCCTGCTATTGCAAGACAGTTAATAATCAAAACATCCGGATTGCTCATTTGGCGGCAAAGAGCATAAATCATCAATCCCCTTATAATCCACCAAATTATATACTCAGGCAAGGAAACCTCTTTTCGAAATTGCCTGAATTCATTTTTCGGAAGATTTTTATAGTATTGCAGAATCTTGCTCATATTGCTCTCTCTTTCAAGAAAATGACTTCGTTTTGCGTCAAACTCATATAATCATAGAGTTATCTTTAATCTTGTCAGCTTTTTCCCATCTCAATTCATCACCCGAAAAAGGTTTTGTAAGACGCTTCTCATTCAGAAAACGCACATAAAGACGAAGTACAATGGCTCCTAAAATCGCTCCCATAAGCCCGATTATCATATCAAACATAGTGTCATGAACGGCTGCCTGTCCTTCATTTATGGCACCGAGTCCGAATATTTTATATATGTTGTTATTTGGGTCTAACGATAGATTGTACGCTTGATTATTTGAGCCAGCAATATAGAAATCAGCGAAAAACTCAAACATCTCCCAACCTATGACTAAAAAGCACGAAAATCCGAATCCCCCCAGAGAAGAAATAAACGGTGAAATCAGACGGTTGTCATGCTTCATACACCGCATGAGATCATATCCGATAAACACAACAAAAAAGCCCCCCACAAAGTGGAGTATCTTATCATAGTTCGGGATGTGGTACAAGGGTATGACGTGACCGAAAAATGAGCCTGCCAAAAC
>MWBL01000007.1 GCA_002069015.1 Firmicutes bacterium ADurb.Bin300
GTATCAAAACTTCGGTGCTTATTTGGTTGCGGGAGAGGGATTTGAACCCCCGACCTCCGGGTTATGAGCCCGACGAGCTACCAGACTGCTCTATCCCGCGATATTTAACTGTTTTTAAGAGGACCATTTCGTGCTTTTTTTGAGTGCTCTGTTATTATACATCTGCATTGCGCTTTTTGTCAATACCTAATAATAGTTTTTTTCGTGTTGTAATCTTTTCCAAAGGGAGCCGGCTGGAAATAACTGCCGCAAACATAAGGCAACAGCCAATAATTTCACGCTCATTCAAGCTTTGAGAGAGAATAATCCAGCCGAACAAGGCAGCAAATACTGACTCAAAACTCATAATGAGCGAAGCGATAGTCGGGGAAATATTCTTTTGAGCTGAGATTTGAAGCGTAAATGCCACTCCCGAGGAGAATACTCCCGCATAAACTATCGGAATTGCCGCTTCCTTTATCTGCGCAAAGGTAGGCTGTTCAAAGAGAAGCATAAATATAGCAGACAATGTGCAGCCTACTGCAAGTTGAATTAGGGACAGCTTTACCGAATCCACCTTTTCCGTATAATAACCAATAGTTAAAATCTGCACTGCAAAGAATACAGCGCTGACGAGCGTGTATAAATCTCCCTTGTTTAAACCCTCTCCATCAGTTAGGCAAAGCAGGTACATTCCCGTAACGGCAACGGCAACGCATATCCACATAACGGGGGTAACTTTCTTTTTTAAAAAAAGACCGAATACGGGCACTAACAGAATATACAAAGCCGTTATAAAACCTGATTTTCCGACAGTTGTATATAAAAGACCATTTTGCTGAGCTATCGTAGCAATGAACATGGAAACACCACATATTACGGCGGAAATAAGCAGATCGCGCCTTCCCTTTCGGTCAAGCTTTACTGCGGAACTCTCTTTATTTTTAGACCTGAGCTTTTTTACTGCATAAAGGCAAAACAAAAAAACTACCGCAAGACCTGACCTGACCGTAAAAAAAGTGTATGTACCGAGAGTTTTCATTCCCTCGCTTTGAGCTACAAATGCAAGTCCCCATATGAGCGCTGTGAGAAAAAGCATGAACGCCGATATTCCCGACTTGTTTTTCATTTAATCCCTCGCCAAATTATTATATCGGCAAGTATATCATAAAAAACTCCAAAGTTCAATCGATAATATCAATCTTTTACCAGCGCAACCGCAATAGCCGTTATATCATCGTCTTTTTTCCCTTCACAGGAATTTTTTGCATCTGCCGCAAGCTGCCTTACATATGCAGCAAGCTCTCCGCTCTTAAAGACCTGCAGCTTCTCGCCGATTGATTTAAGGCTTTCGTCTCCTATTCCATCCGAAGTCAGTAAAGCTATATCCCCTTTTTCAAGCATTCCTTTGGTACAAACCGGATCGCAATCGCGCAGTATTCCCAGCGGCAAAGACGGCAGCTCTACTTTAATACACTTCCCGCTTCTTCTGATAAGGGTTGCCGCGGCGCCCGATTTATACAGAACCAACTGCCCTGTGTATAAGTCAATTGCGGCTATATCAAGAGTGACACTCATTTCCTCGCCGGGTTTTACAATTAAGGCGGAATTTATCGACTTTATGGAGGCCTCTATTCCAAAACCCGCTTTTATAAGGTTCTCGCATAGTGAAACAGCCAGCGTTGCGCTTACAGCTGCTTTAGCACCAGTCCCCATTCCGTCACTGAGCACCACATAAAAGAATCCGTTTTCATCCGCAAAGCACGAAAACGCATCGCCGCAGACTCTGCAAATCCCGTCACAACGCGATATGGAGGTTTCTCCTTGAATGTGATATGAATAGTATCCCCTAAGCTCCCCATTATGGGCATATCAAGCTTCCTTTGTAAAATCCCTTCTACTGTATTTCTGAGCTTTGACTTGCTAACCTTTGCATTTGTTTGCGCTATATGCATATCGGTGTTTATTCTGTCGTACTTGTCTATAGAGCAACATATGTCATTAACCTTAAGCCCCATTTCCTCAAGGGCTTTAGTAATCCTTTGAGCCGCTCCGATATCAAAAACCGTTCTCTCGCTAAGCTCTTGAGATAACGAGGCAAGCATAAACGAAATCCCCGTAAACTGATCCGAAACAACACTTCTGACCTGTGATATTTTAGTCTGCGCCTTTTGATTTGCCGAATACTCACGGTAATACCTGTTGAAGCAATCGCAAATCTGTTTTGTTCTAATACATTTTGATGCAAAATGCGGCGGAACGGTTGCAAAAGTCGCCGTTCCCGCATCTCTGAGCATTAAAACAATATCATTAAACGCCCCTATTGTTTCATCATAATTCTGCTCAAAGCAAGCGTCATTTAGACCGCAGCTGTCGCACACTTCGGCGCGTATGCAGGTGTACATATCGGTTATTCCGCTGTTTTCGCCGATTTTAAGTGTATTTGAAACAGAAACAAGTGACTGAGCTATGTCTGCCGTTATCCTTGAAGCGTTGTGGAGCTTCCAAACGATATCGTTTTTTACGCTGTCAAGTATGGGAGAAACTGAGGCAGGAGAAAGCATTTCCTCAAGTTTTTTTGTTGCCTTACGCGGTAAAAGCAGAAACAGCAAGGTTGCTGAAGCGGCCTCTATTACAACAGGTAACGCGGCCTCGTTTTCAGCCTCAATAATAGCGATTATACCGTTTGCAGTCACAAATGCCGCGGCTGTACCTATTCTTCCCAATTGGGAGAAAACTCCGCCTAACAGCCCCCCGAAGCTATATCCCGCGAGTATAAGGCTCCCGCTTGCGTCGCCGCTGACGCTCAGGGCTATACCCGTGCATACTCCGACAATAGCCCCTCCCGCTTCATGGGTATATCGCGCGCAAATCAGTACCATAAGAACAGCTGCAACCCGTATGGGAACAAACGCTCCGATACTGATATTGGAAAGAGCCAGCAGCATAAGCCCTATTGTTATCATCAGTGCCGACAGATCCTTTGAGCTTAATACCCCAAAGCTTTTGTACGGTATTTTCATCTTTGCCGTGACGCTTATAAAATATGCGCCGCACGCTCCCGTCAAAGCCTCCGTCAGGAACCTCAGAGCAACCGCAATTGTAAGTGTTTGAGAAAAGGCAAGCGCTAAACCCGTTGAGAACAAAGTTATAAATGATATGGCAGGGGCGAAAAGCTTTGACGCGGTTATATCCTTCATATTTTTAAGAGTCCCCGTGATAACTCCACAGGCAAGAATCGACGCTATGTACCTGAGCGCATACAGCGAGTTTTGGGTTACTATATATCCCAGAGAAGCCCCCAAAATGCTTGCGGGCATATATAAAAATCCTGCCGCCGCTACAGCGCTTACACCAAAAGGTGAGAAATAGCCTTGCTTACCTCCAAGCGAAAACACAAACGCCAGCACAAATACCACGCCGTTCTTAATCAAAAACTCTAAAAGCTCCCCAATACCTTCATGCTTTTTATTTTCGGAGACTTTTTTATCGGATATAATTTCCACTTTGACCTTCATCCCTTTACAATAATCTCTTTGTAGTTAATAGAAATTGTAACGGACAAGCCCCAAAAAATTACTCAAATCATGCTGTACTTTTTTAAGGTAATTTGTTAGAATAATTATATATTTCCCGTTTCGTGATATTCCGTAAGAAAACTTTAATACTTTTAAATATCTTTTTGTAATTAATTTATTATATAGTGACTGATGGGGAGGGTCTGTAATGTACACGGTTCTTGTTTGTGACGATGACTTGGCTATACTTAAGTCCATTGATATATACCTGAAGCTGGAGGGCTATAATACCCTGCTTGCCAAAGATGGGATAGAAGCTCTTGAGCTTGTGCGCAAAAATGAAATTCACTGTATTGTACTTGATATAATGATGCCCGGTCTTGATGGTCTTGCCACGACCTTAAAGATGAGAGAGAAATATAATATTCCCATAATCCTTCTTTCCGCAAAAAGTGAGGATACCGATAAAATCGCCGGTCTGTCCTTTGGAGCCGATGATTATGTAACAAAACCCTTTAATCCTCTTGAGCTGATAGCAAGAGTTAAAAGTCAGATAAGACGCTATGTCAACTTAGGTAGCTTGGAAAGAAAAGAGGGTATTATCGAAAACGGCGGTCTTGTTATAGATACAATAGCGCATGAGGTTACTCTCGACGGTGAACCCGTAAAGCTGACGGCAACGGAATACGGGATAATTGAATATTTAATGCGTAATATCGGATGTGTTCTTTCTACCGCGCAAATTTATGAGGCAGTCTGGAACGAGCCCTCATTTGCAGGAGATAAAACAGTTACCGTACACATAAGAAGAATTCGTGAAAAAATTGAAATCAATCCTAAAGAGCCGAAATATCTTAAGGTGGTGAGGGGAATTGGATATAAAATCGAAAAGCTTTAAGTACTCATATTTTGTTAAAACAACCGCGGTTATGCTTGCGTTTTCGCTCGTATTTATTGCGGGATACTCTGCATTCTCTCTCTACCGAAGTGAAGTAATATTTGCCGATGACGGGAGCGACAACCTTATTGCAACGCCGTCTTTTTTATATAATATTTCCGAGGATTTGCGCGTTATCGCAGCTTTTACATCATTTAACAAAAATCTAGTCGAAGACAGGGAAGCTTTCGCTGCCGAGAATATCGCGACCAAAACCTCCGTAAAGAACCTTACTTCGGACAGGGAACTTGCATTAGAGCTTTTTGACATAATTCAAACCTTTAAGACCATGGCTCCGGAAAAAAGCACAACGGCCGAGAATATCGATTCTGATGAAAACTATGATTATTATACTCATGCAAATTCGCAACAATCAAACACCGGAGAATATACTTATGCAACTGACATATACGAACAGGCGCTTACCGCTCCTGTTTTTATAGCCCCCAACTGGTCCTCCCGCATATCCGACAAGGGGAGGCAATACTATGAGTACTACACCGCGTCTAAATTTGACTTGTCCGAGGCAAAAAACCTTCTTAACCGCAAATACCGTAATTACGAGGAATGGTATTCTTACTATCAGCTGCTTCGCCGATATATATTTACCCTTGTTAACGATGCAAGAAGCCACGATACAATAAACGCCGAATACGATGAAAAAATCAGAGACATGATTCAACTCAACTGGGAAAACTACCAAAGCGAATATTATTATTATGAAAACCGCATATCCTCCATGGTCAATGTATTTTTTACAGTTGTGAACATAAAAACCGGAGAGATTTACACAAATATTGATAAAGATAATTTTAATCTTGATAGCTTTAAAGCTTCTCTCGGAGAAAGTCTTTTTCACATAAATTACTCTGCTAAACAGGGTCTTATCGACGGGGGTATACCTGAAAAGTCCGAGGCAACCGATACTATTGTCGAGCTTTTCGGCTATACCTTTGGTGCGCCTACTACCTCGGATGCATTCAATAACAACTATCTTAAAAGCTACTTCGGTGATGAATTCGACGCCTATATAATGCTTCCGAAGGAGCTCTCTCGCGGCGATGTTTACCATTATATTTATCAAAATTATCAAAACATAAACGAAAACAAGACTTTAAGTCTTTCAACGGTAGCTCTTCTTATTCTGCTTTCAGCAATTCCCACTGTTTATCTGATAATTACAGCGGGACGAAAGAGTGATGACTCCCTCTCCTTAGCTGCTGTTGATAAAATCCCTTTTATTATTCATTTGATGTTTTCTGCAGGAGTTATAATCGGCTTGTTTGTCCTCGTGGGGATTCTTGCTTCCTTTGAATTCAACAACGCTTTTTATGATACCTCACTTTTTGTAATTCTCTCCGCAGTATACTCTGCGGTCCCCGCCGCAGTAGGTATTCTGTTAGGGTTATCGTACCTCACAGTTATTGAAATTACGCTTTCCTTTACACGCCTTATTAAAACGAAGCAGCTTTACAGGAACACCCTTCTTTATAATATTATTAAGATATTTAAGTTTTTTATAAAATTAGCGACGTTCCCGTTTACCAAAACCTTTAAGAGAAAACTGACCTGGGGCATTATAGCTTTCCTTTTATTAGACGCCGTTTTATTCTTTTTAACAGCGTTCTCGGTAGACTACAGAGAAGCTTTTATAGTTTTCTTTTTCTTGTCAGCGGCACTTAATATAAGTGTTTTTGTTGCCACAGCAAAATATTTATCGGGATTGAACTTAATAGCAAAGCTTGCAGAAGAGATGAAGTCGGGCAATTATGACGTGCCACTGGATATCTACTCCCTCCCCAAATCGCTCAGGAAAACTGCAGGGGATATTATTGATGTTAGAAGCAGTATTCAGCTTGCCGTTAACGACAGACTCAAAGGCGAGAGAATGAAAACCGAGCTCATAACTAATGTATCTCACGATTTGAAAACACCGCTTACCTCAATTATTAACTATGTTGATTTGCTTAAAAAATGCAGCCTCGAGGACGAAGACTCCAAAAAATATCTTGAAGTGCTCGATGAAAAATCAAAAAGACTCAAACATCTTATAGAAGACCTGACGGAAGCGAGTAAAGCGTCAACCGGAAACATTAAAATTAACCATGTTCCCATAGATTTATCGGAGCTTGCGCTTCAGGCCTTGGGCGAGCACAGCGATGTGCTTGAGAATGCCGGTCTTGAAGCAGTTTATAATACGAGTGAAACTCATCCTATTGTTTATGCGGACAGCCAGCATACCTGGCGTATTATCGATAACCTGTTCTCCAATGTTAAGAAATACACACAAACGGGCACAAGGATATATATTGACGTTTTCATAGAAGGCAACTACGGAGTGTTTTCAATGAAAAACATCAGTAAAACACCTCTAAATATCCCTGCAAGCGAGCTTGCCGAAAGATTTGTGCGCGGTGACTCTTCCCGTACGGGCGAAGGAAGCGGGTTAGGACTGTCAATAGCTCAAAGCTTATGCGAGCTTCAAAGCGGCAGATTTTTACTTGAAATAGACGGAGATTTATTTAAGGCGAGTGTTAAGCTTCCTCTGTATGCGGATGAATAATTAAAGACCAAGAAGAGACAGGTACATTTTGCACCTGTCTCTTCTTCTGTTTTTATTAAAGACTTTTATTCCTCCGATATTCCAATCGAACGATTCAGAATAACCGAATAGTCAAATATATCAATTACTCCGTCTTCCTCAAAATCGGCAGCCTCCAAGCCGTAGCCCGAAAGATATTTTTGGTCATTCATATGAAGCTGAGCGAGGAAAGCGTCTTTTGCATCGCAAACCGAATCGCCGTCAATATCGCCCTGTACTATTAAAACATACGAATCGATAAGCTCAGCTGCGTCCCACTCGTCAATAAGGGAACCGGTACCGTATTTGCCCTCTCTGAGTTTTCTGTTTGTGTAGAATGAGGGAGTTCCCGTATAATCGTAAGTCGGTTCGTTAAAAAAAGAAGAAGGACAATCACAAGAGTATACCGATGCTTTTTTGAACTTGCACCAGGTAGATCCCTCCCATGCATGCAAGCCACTGAGCGTGCTGCTCGTATCTCCATCCATCAACGCAATCGCTCCTTTGCCCGGAACAAATGTGATTGTGTAAATATATTGTGAATACAAACTTTCCATACCGTCAGCATCATAATAAATTGTATAGCTTCGAGCCGCATCGTTACCGAGATTTACATAATAAAATCCGTCCGTTATTATGTCTGTGTTAATTTGGAGACTAGAGTTCTGAGCTACCGTAAAATTTACACCTATCCAATAACCCCCGCTCTCATCCAAGCCTACCGACTTTTCTAAGTTGCCCGATTTGCTCGTTACGGTATATTCGTCAATTCCCTTACAAGTCACAACAGAACCGTTAGCGCTAAAATCCCCCGTTATTTCAAGCATCTGCGATAAATCATCTGTTACATAGAATCCGGAGGAAATGTTTTTGATAAAATACCCTGTTTCCGCTGTTAAGGATGCAGAAAAACCGTTGGAAACAATGGTCAGGTTTTTATTTACGCTAACGGGTCCGGATATATCATCCGCAAGCATAAAAACCGTATCGCCGTTTTCAGAAGCGCTTATGGCGCTTGACAAGGAATTATGCTGTGTCTTCAGGTTTACACAAGCGTCACAAACAGCGTCTTGGGAAACATTGAAAATCACAGGCAAATTAATGTTTATTATAGCGTCGCCGTTTTCAGCCACCAGCTGTTCGGTGCGGGTTGCACTTATTTTTGCGCTTTCGGGTTCCCAGTAAGACCAGTTAGCTTCTTGGGGCAACACATACGGCTCGGCATCCGGATAGATACTCAGCCCTATGTCAACCTGAACATCATCATTTGACGCGCCTAATAATAAAAAGGACAGGTCAAGCTCTCCTAAATTATAAAAGTCATCGACAGTCCACTTTTGCAATCCGAACAGACTATAAGTTCCCTGCGAAAAGCTCAAAGCATTTAAGTCCTTAAAAGAAAACCATTCGTCTTCTATTAAACCGGGAGATTTGCAGATTAAATAACCGACGGCAGTTCCTCCTGATACTGTTAATTTAATGTCTATAAGATAATCATCATAACCGACTCCTTTATCGGATATGGATAAAATTTCACCTACACCGTCATAAACCTTAAAGCCCATTTTAAAATCAAAGAAACTGAGCGTTTCCCACAGCTCTCCGAAAACCGTGTGTCCTTGGAAATCCTCCCACTCGACTTTTGTTGTTGCGGCAGTTGGAAGAGTTCCGTTTTCTGAGGCATTTGCGGTAAAAATCAGACCTAAGGGCATCAGCAAGGACACCAAAAGTATAAAGGTAATAATGCATGAAATCCTGTTCTTTAGTTTTGCCATATCATCACCTTTCAATCACACACAAAATGACACTTTGTCTACATCCCCATCATTTTCATCAGAGAGCTTTCTTTCTTCTTTTTAGGGGGCCTATACGCAGGAGGATTTTTAAGTCTTATTCTTGCCCCCTTGCTTTTGCCCGAGGACAGATATTTAACAACCTGCTCAACGGTTCCCGCTAAAATGTCGCTCATGTTTTCCCTAACACGCTCGAAAAGCTCCGGCTCTTTGTAAAGCTCACCTAAAATCGTTACTGCAATAAGACTTTGGGTTTCATTTGTGCCGTCCTCATAAATCTCATTGAGAAGATTAAACAGCTTTCTGATTTTGATTTTATCGTTTCCCTTTATTGTTGCAAGTACTGCTTTATTTCCGTATTCAATAAAAAACTCTTCTGCCAAAAACTCGCCATACTTCTCAATATTGTCCCGATAATCGTCCTTAAACTCCTGATAAATACCAACAAATCTGTTGCCCAGGGTCAACGGATCATAGCTCAAGGCACCCGTTTTTGCCGCATTCTTTGAAACAGGAGTCGGCAGCTTAAGCTTGCCGGCCTGAGTTTTTTTGACGCCAAAGAAATTCTCAAACGTTTCCGCAAACTCGTCAAATATATATCTGAGATCTCTTTCGTCATATGTGTCAAGCTCTAATAAAGTCAAGGAAGCCCGAGTCATATCGCTGTCCGCGCTCTCATCGTCTGCATCTGCTAAATAAAGGGCAAGCTTCTCCTCGCTGTATTCAATTTTAACACGACCTTTTTGACCCCTGTAAATAATATACCGGCTCTTACCCTCCTGCATCAAAGGTACCTCGGGAGGGCGTACTTCATCGGGATAATCAAGGCTAAAGCCATGCTCCTTCATGCGCGATTCAAGGCTCTTAATGATTAGATTAAAAGCGTAGCTCAATTCAAGCAAAAAATCACCTCATTCTTATTCGAATAATTTTAGCACGAGCAGAGATAGTTGTCAATATCGCATTTCATAAATGCTTCTATTTCATGGTAATTTCCTTTGGACAGTCACGGCGCGATGTTAGGCCTCGCGTCCTACAGGGTTCCAAATTAAACATACGGCACGATGCTTACATCGTGCCTACATTGTTACAGAATTAATGAAAATACCCTGTGTTTATTTCATTCTAAATGTAGGGCGCGATGACACATCGTACCGTAAACGTTATGCATACTAATATAATTTATATGTTCCGTATTGGCTGTAATCAAAACCCTTTAATCTCTACACATCAGCCTTTGCCTATGTGTTAAAACCTGCATCAAGAAATGTATTATGCTTTAACGGGTGCATCTACCGGACAAACATCTGCACAAGCTCCGCACTCGGTACAAAGAGTCTCGTCAATAACATACTTGCCATCACCTTCAGTTATGGCAGCAACAGGACAATCCGCCTCGCATGCCCCGCATGAAATACACTCATCAGTGATAATAAATGACATTGTTTAAGCCTCCTTATTTAATTAAAAGCATTGTAACATAAATATAAAAAATACACAATACTATTTTAAAAAAGTGTATTATTTTGTTTTGTTTTGGGTTTTAGAAACGTATTGTGTTTTATCCTTTTGTTACTTCTTTTATATTGTAAATTAACGGCGCAGCCTCCTGCTTGTCTTTCAGACTTATTTTAAGCATGCCGGTAATAAGGTTGTTTTCAACGACAACGCCTTCGCCATCTCTTGTAATCACCGTTTCTCCGACCTTCGGCGTAATTTTTTGCAACTGTTCATATGATTCCTGTTCGTATTTTAAGCAGCACATAAGCCTGCCGCATGTTCCGCTGATTTTGACAGGATTAAGGGAAAGCCCCTGCTCCTTAGCCATTTTTATTGAAACGGGTTGAAATTCCCCGAGAAATTCTGAGCAACAGAACGGTCTGCCGCAGACACCTAAACCCCCAAGCATTTTTGATTCGTCCCGAACGCAAATTTGACGCATCTCGATACGTGTTCTGAATACGCTTGCAAGGCTTTTTACAAGCTCTCTGAAATCCACTCTTGCATCGGAAATAAAATAAAACAACAGCTTACTCCCGTCAAACGTATATTCTACATCAATAAGCTTCATATTAAGCTTTAATTCGACCGCTTTCTTTACACAAACATCAAATGCCTCTTTTTCTTTTTCGCGGTTAGAGACAACAGTTTTCATGTCCTCGTCTGTTGCCAACCTAATTATCATTTTCAGCGACCTTACGATATTTTCTTCCTCAACATCCCTGTTTTCCATCATAACCTCTCCGCATTCAATTCCGCGAGAGGTTTCAACTATAACGTGGTCACCTTTTTGAAATGCTTTCCCGTCAGGATCAAAATAATAAATTTTCCCAACCTCTTTAAAACGAACTCCTATAACCTCTGCCATTTTTTCTCCTTTTTAAACACTTAGACTGCCTGCCTTAATTCTGCGGCGAGCGAAGCAGACATTAAAAGCTTGTTTTTATTAAAATCGATTTGCTCAAGCATCCTGCTTGCCGTATCGTATAAAGCCATAAGCTGTTTTTTCGTCAGTGACGCCGATAAATCGTTAGCTTCCTGCTGAGCAAAGCTTATCCGCTCACCGCGTTCATATGATTTGAGTAAAGCGTCCCTGAAAATCAGCACAAGCTCATAAAGCACATCTGAAAATAATTGCTTATTTTTATCAAGCTCGCTTGAAGCCTTTATAATGTCGAATTCATCGGGAGAAAGTATTGCCTGCGCAATTGACCCCGCAATTTTAACACTCCTCGATTCCATTTTGTGTTCCGCTCTCTCTTGACCTAAATCCAGTTTAGTCACACGCGATAGAACAGTAGGCAATACCACGTTTTTAGAGCTTGCCGTCAAAATAAAAGAAGAATAGCTTGGTGGTTCCTCTAAAATCCCCAAAAGCAAATTCTGCCCCTCTTCATTCATATCCTGAAGCTCATAAATAACAAGAGGCTTTACATTTGCCTCATTGGGAGTTCGGTATACGCCCTCGCAAAATGCCTGAATGTCTTCCTTCCTATAATAACGCCTATCTGAACGCTTTTTGAAAAAATAAATATCCGGATGCACGTTGTCTCGCGATTTGCGGCAATCCTCACATTTCTCACAGGGTTTTTCGATTTCTGAACCGCAAACGGTGAAACGCGCAAGATACAACGCAAGCTTCTCTCTAAGCTGACAGCTTCCTCCGCTTATAAGGACGGCGTGACTTAACCTGCCTTTCAGAGTCAGGGCATCAAGTGCTTTTTCAATATTTTTATCAATATTAAACATAATCAAAGCTTATAAAACCCTTCAATATTCAAAACAAATACAGTAGCGCCGCCGACCGTTATCTCTAACGGTGCGGAGGAAACAAAACCGTCACCTGCAAAGGGTGCCGCCGCTGCTGTATATTGACTTCTCTTTGAGCTGTACCTCTTGAAAATATCTATTACTTCATCGACCCGACAGTCCTCAACTCCGACAAGAAGCGTTATGTTTCCCGCGCGCAAAAACCCGCCCGTTGTTGCAAGCTTAGTTGTGGAAAAATGTGCGTTGTTAAGCTGGGCAAGAACATTAGAAACATCTGCATCACTGACAATTCCGATAACAAGCTTCATTTGAAACGCTCCTTTCCATTAATATATATTTATTATAATATTTAATCGCTCATTTTACAAGTTTTTTCACATTGATGCAAGCACTACCATAAAGGGAATCGTGAAAATCGAAATAAAGCTCACTAAGGCGACGATTTTTGAGGCGGTTTTTGTATCATGTCCGTATTTTGCCGAAAACATAACGGTATTATTCGCGCTCGGAGCCGAGGCTGAAATCATACAAGCCGTCAGAAGTGTGCCCGAAACACCTACAAGCTTATATACAGCAAGCATAATCAGCGGAATAAGTAAAAGCTTAATTATTCCCACAACATATATACCGCCATCAAGAAACATTTTTTTTATGTCCGTATTTGCGATATATGTTCCGAAGAAAATCATTGCCAAAGGAGTGTTCATTCCCGCAATGTGTCTTAAAGGGGTTAAAATAATGTCGGGCGCCTTAACTCCCGCAATAAAAAGCGGGAGACCTATAAGCACGGAAATAACGCCCGGGTTACGAATTATGCGCTTTAGCTCAAAGCTCACCTTTTGTCCGTCTGTCCTTTTTGACATTAGCCAAACACCGTGAGTAAAGCAAACCGTATTAAACGCCATAACTCCCGCGGAGCAGTAAAACACTCCCTCACTTCCGATTATTGCGCTTGCAAGCGGAAGAGACATATATCCCATATTTCCATAAACGCTCGCAAACTGATAAACCGGTTTGTCCGCTCCTTTTCTTTTAAAAAAAGGTGCTGACAGCAATGCGCCTAATAACATTGTTCCTGCGGCGCCTAAAAAAGCTATCCCGAGAGACGCTGCCTTTTGCACCGAAAATTCCGTAGATAAAAACGAGGTTATTATCACTGCCGGAGTAACAATATAAAACAACAGGTTGTTTGAAAGCTTAGCCGTACTCTCTGTAAAAATTTTACGACGGTCGGCTATAAAGCCCACCGCCACAAGGAGATAGAGAATAATCACTTGCATAGCGGCATTTGCCATATTTTCAAGAAACACGAGAAAACCCCCAATACAAATGTCCCGTTATTTTTCCGTTTCGTCGGAAGCGTCCTCATTCTCTCCGTAAGCAGAATTATCTAAAGTTTCATCGTAAATAATATGGGTTTCCTCTCCTCTTTCAGCTTCTTCTTCACCGGCTTGGTCTTCGTTCTCTATATCATACTCTTCATATTCCTCGCCCTTTTGCTCTTTGGCTCCCCCGAAGCCTACTCCCAAAGAAGCAAAAATATAAATTACGGCAAACGCTGCCATGGCAAGTGAAGACAAATCAAACGGATAATCCTTGACAAATTCTCTGCCCATTACAAAAAGAACAAGTCTGGGCACGCTCACTAATATTCCGAACAATGCGGCGGGAAACCCGAAGCCGAATATCTGCCACATTACTCCTTCGCTAGCTATCCCGGACGACACCCTTGCAAAATTCATCAGGAACAGCATGGCAAAAACATAAAGACACATTTCGAGCATAAGCTCGGATATCCTGATATAACTTATTTCCTGCATAAGGCAAGTTATTAAGCTGCACATAGCCCAAAACATAGGCATAATCGCAAGGATTTTTTGATCCTTATATGAAGCTTTTCCTTCAAAATGCGAAACACAAAACACAAAGAGATAAACGGCCCCTAAAAATGCGGCAACTGTTTTAAATATGGTTACAAAGCCGCCCTGTTCCGAAAAAATCCGGGAAAAAAGACCTTCGCCTATTAACGAAATTTTTGCTGACATATTTTTTAAAATGGCTATTATGTCTCCCGCTACGTTCCAGAGAAGACCCACGCCCAAAATCGCGGAAGCCGTACCTATTAACTTGTTTTTTGCCTCAGGAAGCTGCGGAGAAGGGATTTCAGCACTCAAATACGATAATCCGATAGTAAAGGCGCTGAAAATACCGAGAATAACATATAAAAGAACAATAGTCGAATCATCGGTTGTGTAAAAACCTGTTTCGGTTTCAACTATCGAGAATAGTTGATACACTCTTACCGGAAGAGTTACAAGCAATATGATTACAAATAAAAACAACAGATATTTAAGCTTGATGCTTTTAACGGAACCTTTCATTTTAACATTCCTTTCGCCATAAAAGGCACTTCGTGTCCCTAAAATCTTAAATTCTCTCTTCAAGAGGGGTATATTTTTTTTGAGTACCGTTACGAAGATTGTGCCTTTGTTCTAAAGGAACATACTCTTGCGGAAGGGCAAGACTCTTATAGGCGGGACGTATAACTCTTCCGCCCGTGAGAATTTCCTCTACTCTGTGTGCCGTCCAACCCGCTATTCTTGCCGTGGCAAAAAGCGGGGTGAACAAATCCTCAGGTATTCTCAGATGCTTGTAAATAAGCCCCGAATACATATCAACATTTGCGCAGATTTTTTTATTGTAATTTTTCAATGAAGCAAAAACCTCTGCAGTAAGATTTTCAATCAAGTCAAGAGCCTTGAACTCTTCTTCAAGCTCGGTTCCCATAACAGCTTTTTCACACTCTGCCTTGAGAATTTTCTCCCTTGGGTCCGAAAGCGTATAAACCGCATGCCCCATACCATATATAAGACCGGTGCCGTCGCCGGTCTTTTTCATAATAACCTTTTTCAAAAAATCGGCAACCTGTCCTTCATTTGTTATATCGTTTACGCTTTCCTTAAGGTAATCCAGCATTTCAAGCACCTTATGGTTTGCTCCGCCGTGACGCGGTCCTTTAAGCGAGCCTATTCCGGCTGCAATTGCGGAATATGTATCAGTGCCTGTAGATGTAAGAACCCTCGTGGCGAAAGTTGAGTTGTTGCCTCCCCCATGCTCTGCGTGGATAATAAGGCATGTGTCTAACAGCTTCGCTTCTCGGTCAGTAAACTGCCTGTCTGAGCGGATAGAATTTAAAATACTCTCCGCAATTGAATGCTTAGGATTAATTGCGTGAATATACATGCTTTTTTTATAGAAATGGCGCCTTTTTACTTGGTAAGCATATGTCATTATGGACGGTAGCTGAGCTATCAGCTGTATACTTTGCCTAAGGACGTTTTCAACGGAAACATCATCGGGATTGCTGTCATATGAATAAAGGGCAAGAACACTTCTCTCCATTTTATTCATAATATCCCTTGAAGGGGCCTTCATTATCATATCCTCAATAAATTCGTCCGGAAGTTCTCTTGCTATAGAAAGCACGGTCTTAAAAGCCTCAAGCTGATCACAAGAGGGAAGATTACCGAAAAGCAGAAGTCTTACAACCTCCTCAAACCCGAAACGGTTATCGGCGTTGCAGCCTCTAATAATATCCTCAATATTTATGCCGCGGTACACAAGCTTGCCCTCGCGAGGCAGCCTTTCGCCGTCAACAATATAATATCCTTCTACCGAGCAAACTTTTGTAAGCCCCGCCATTACACCGCTTCCGTCCCTGTTGCGAAGCCCCCTGTGGACATCAAATCTTTCATAATCTTCAGGAATAAAATATGCATTTTGTTTAAGCTCATTACATAATTCTAAAAGTGCATCATTGGCTATAGGAGAAATATATGTTGACATGTCCGTCACCTCGAATAATTAAAAAAAGAATTACATAATATTGTATATCAATAATATGTGTATGTCAAACAAAAAAAGTAAAAATGAAAGGAAAAAAAAGCAATGAAATCATTTGTATACCTTTTTCTCGCAATAATTCTCAGTCTTGTTTTGACCCCTGTTATTGTAAAAAATCCCGATCCTTCCACAGCGGACACCACAGACTATTCATCCCTCGTCGAAACAACAAAAAAAGATAATTCAAAGCCTTCCGGAGAGGACTCACAAGAGGAAATCAGCGTTTACCTGAGCGCCGACAAGAATGTGATAACCGTGTCACAGCTTGAGTATGTGTGCGGCGCCGTAGCTGCGGAAATGCCTGCTTCCTATCACGAGGAAGCGCTGAAGGCTCAGGCGATAGCGTGCTATACAAATGCTGTTCGCTTGAAAAAGGAGGCTTCCGAAGGCGGTGAAAATGCCGCTTTGCCTGGAGCTCATATCAGCAATGACAGCTCTGTCCATCAGGGATACCTGACAAAAGCACAAAGGCAGGAAAAATGGGGCGACTCCTTTGAAAAATATGAAAAAAGAATCAACGATGCCGTAAGCAAAGTTTTAGGATATAAGCTTACATACAAAGGCGAGCTTTGCGTTGCGGCTTTTCACGCAATATCAACAGGCAAAACCGAAAATGCCCAGACTGTTTGGGGCACAAACATAGATTATTTAAGAAGTGTAAAAAGCACGGGCGATACTCTTTCCCCGTCATATATTACTACAGTCAGCCTAACAAAAGAACAATTTTGCGAAACTGCCGCTTCTCTTGGTGCAAATGTCGATATAAATGACAATTCCACATGGTTAGGCAATGTAAAGACATCCGACTGTAAAACAGTTCTGTCCATCGAAATAGGAGGCAAAACCTTTACCGGAACACAGGTCAGAAATTCGTACTCTCTCAAAAGCGCCGCCTTTACCGCCCAGGTTACTCAGACAGGCGTTACTTTTAAGGTTTACGGCTACGGTCATGCAGTCGGAATGAGTCAATACGGAGCCGATTATATGGCAAGACAGGGCAGTAATTACGAAGAAATTCTTAAGCATTACTATAAAGGGGCAGAAATAACCGAATAGGCTCTCCTAAAAAGCTCTGTTTCAAGAATTTGCACTTAACGGAGCTTTTAAATAGCAAATTGCAAATGGAAATTAACGGTCTGCGACGCTATTATATTAAAAACGCGAAGCGTTTTTCCTTTAAATTTAACATCTAAAATCTAATACTTAAAATCGAGGACGCTGTCCTCACGAAACTTTCAACTTGCAGCTTACAAATCAGGGTCTGTATTCCGTATCGTATCCCCTGTTTTGATTGGGGCGAAGCTCATTGGGATAATGTATATCCGTCTGAATGTCAAGAACTGTTTTTTGTATCTTGCCAAAAAGCTCATAGGGGTTTTCGATGTCGAGTATAGCGGGAGACCTGCTTTTTTGCGCGGTCTTGACAACGGGATTTACAATAATATCCCCTACTCCCAGCATTCTGTCAATAATACCCACATGAAGGTCAACACTGTTGATTTCCGTATAATAAATATTCTGAAAATTGTAACCGAGGACTCCGCCTCTGATAATAATCCTTTTATCTGTGACGGCGTATTCGGTATTTTTCCATTGTCTGTTCGCACTTAATACATTCCACAACCAAATCCACACGGGCATCAGGTGAAACGCAAAAAAAGGAATTATAAAAAGCCACATTTTTTTCATTGAGCCTGTTGAAGCCATAGTGCCGATGAAAAAGGCGTCAAAACAAAACCAAAGCAAGGCAAACGGCATCATCACCAGACTTTTATTGATTATAAAGGCATTTTTTTTCGGCTTCCCACTCCACAGAACCTGCTCGTTTTCCATAAGAAGACCGCTTATGTCATTTTCGATTGGGGCAAAACCGTTATCGTATTTAGTGTATCTCATAAAACCACCTCTATATTAAATTATATGTTGTCCTATCTAAATCCATTAATCTCTTAAAACAAATCCCTTGAATAAACCTTTTCCGAAACATCTATAATATCTTCACTATACCTGTTCGCTATAAGAACATCGGAAATCGACTTAAATTCATTAAGATCCCTTATTACCCGGCTGTTGAAGAATTTGAGACCTCGGAAAGCGTCAAATGTAAAAGGAGTACTCCTCCAAAATGTTCGATACTGCCTGTTACAATAGGGTACGGTTTCTTCTCTGCCACAAGCTACATCAACAGTCCAGCCGCACTCTTAAGTATAACATATAATTTTTAGAAAACAATATTTTATTATAATTGACTTAGTTGAAGATAGTCAAAGAGCGTTATCGTCGTAAATACATCAAATATGAACCGGCTTTTTTTATTTTTTTGGATAAAGAACCGGAGACTGAACATAATACTTTTGAGGTGATAATAAATGCAATTAACACAAAAAGAAACAACTTTATTAAAGGATTTACAAACCGCAGAAAAACTTTGTATTGAAAAATACTCTAAGCATTCCTCCTGTGCCATTGACCCTCAGCTTAAAACAATGTTCTCGCAAATTTCGAAAAAAGAAGAGCAGCATCTTAATACCTTAAGCCAAATCGAAAGCGGAACCGTTCCGCAAATGGGAGGCTCTTCTTCCGCCCCTGTGCAGACAACGTTTGCGGCAACCTACGGAACCGGTGAAAATAAGGATAAACTCAACGACAGTTATCTTTGCAATGATCTTCTTTCAGCCGAAAAGCATACATCTTCCCTTTATAACACATGTATCTTCGAGTTTACCGATGTCAACGTCAGAAACACTCTAAACCATATACAAAAGGAAGAGCAGGAACACGGTAAAGCAATATATGACTATATGTCGGCTAACGGAATGTACGGATGATTACCCCCGGGGCTGTGTCAAAATCTTATTAAATGATGCAGCCGTTTACATAAAAATCAAGTCTTTGACTCGCTTCGCTCAGGTCGCTTTCGTTGAAACTAAATCCACCCACGCCCGCAGCATTTCATACGTCACAAGCGTATATCACAAATCCACTGCGTGGACTTATTTGGTTGAAAAAAGCAGCCTCTCTGCTGCTTTTTTCTGGCACCCCCTGCGCGAATCGAACGCACAATTTGCCCTTAGGAGGGGCATGTTATATCCGTTTAACTAAGGGGGCTAATAATGTTTCCGGAATGCGGTGAAAATAATTTTAACAGACAAGGCATCAAATGTCAAGCAGAAATCAGTGGCGGTAAAGATTGGTTTTATATTGCTTTTTTTGTCATTTTATGATATGTTGTTTGTAGTTATTTTAGTTATTTATTATTTTCGAGGTTTTTATTTTGAATGTTTTAAAGGCGATTTACAACAATATCTATTTTATAGGAATTTATACTTTCAAATACGGCAAAAGGTTTTTTACAAGATTGGTAAGAACCATTAAAAAGCCTGTGTTTTTTGTTGCCATGGCAGCTTATGCGGCGTTCAAAGCGATTGATATGTTTATACTGGGCACTGCGCACGAAGCTGTTGACGATTACGCCCATCTTAAGGCAGATGTTAAAAAAGCGAGCATTGGTCTTCGTCAAAACCGCAAATCCCCCGCCGACCTCTTATTCGTTTTGAAAATCTATGTTAAAAGGGCATTCGAGCTTCACCGTCCTGCCTTTTCATATCTTATGAGTATTGCTCTTCCCGCCGCCTCACTTTGCGTTTTGCTCTTAGTTATTAACTATTACAGTAATATGACTTTCGCGCTTAAGGTCGAATATGACGGTGCTCAAATAGGATATGTTGACAGTGAGAGCGCGCTGATTTCAGCAGGAGAAAAAGCGGCCGAAATACTTAATTCGGGGAAAAAAACCATAGAAACTGCCGAGATTGAAAAAAAGGCTTCTTATGCCCTTGCCGCCGTTAATAAGAATGAGCTGTGCGGCACGGATTATATTGCAGATTGCATAGTTAACAGCTCAGCTGAAAACTATACAAACGCTTGCGCCGTATATATAAACAAATCGCTCTTATGCCTTGTCAGGAGTGAGAGTGAAGCGCTTTATGCTTTTGACAAGCTCCTCTCGGAAAGGAAGGGCATAAATACCGATGCCACCATAAGCTTTGTTGAAGACATCGAATTTCGTGAGTGCCTTTATCCGATTGAAAAAGCTCAGTTTCTAAGTGCGGACGAGCTTTACGAAAGGATAAGCGCAGTAAAAACACAGGCAAAAACATATACCGTTAAAAAAGGCGATAAGGAAGACGATATTCTTGAATTGTTTAAGGGTGACGCCGATTTGATGCGTCAGCTCAACCCTAATACTGATGACATAACGGTTCCCGGTACAGTTATTGTTGTCTCTCCCGCCATTAACAGTCTGAGTACAAAGCTTACCTTTACAAATGAACGAACCGTAACAAATAAGCATAAAACGGTAGAGCTTGAGACGGACACGCTTTACAGCGGCGATACGCGCGTTGTTCAAAAAGGGATAGACGGCAAAACAAAGATAACCGAGCTTGTGACATATGTTGACGGTGTTCTTACAAGCTCTGTTGAGCTAAAAAGAACTGTCGTAGACGAAACGGTAAACAAGATTATAAAGGTCGGAACCGCTGCAAAACCACAAAACTATGTCGGTCAGTATACAATCGGTATAACTAAAGGCAGGTTTGTGTGGCCTGTCGTGGGATTGTACACTGTCTATTCCTGGTATGGCTGGAGAAATCTCGGCTGGCATTCCGGACTTGATATTTCAGGGAACAACGCTTCGGGGTCGCTTGTCGTAGCAGCAGAGAGCGGCAAGGTTGTCACTGCCGGCTGGAGTGACGGCGGGTACGGCTATTATGTAATAATCGAGCACGATGACGGCGTCAGAACTCTTTACGGTCACTGCCGGTCAGGCTCTCTTATGGTCAAGGCGGGAGACAAGGTCTCAACAGGTCAGGCAATAGCAAGAGTAGGCAATACGGGATATTCCTTCGGCGCACACTTACATTTTGAGGTAAGGGTTAACGGCTCCGCTGTAAACCCCGCGCCGTATTTGGGTTTAAGATAATGCAAAGCATCCATATAATATGCCCGGGAAAGCTTAAGGAGAGCTATCTTTGCGACGCTGTCGCCGAATATTCAAAGAGGCTCTCCCCTTACTGCAAGCTGACAGTAACCGAGCTGCCCGCACAAAGACTTCCCGAAAACCCTTCAAGGGCGCAAATAGAAGCTTCCCTTAAAAAAGAGGCAGAGAGCATAATTGCCTCAATACCCGAGCTTGCCTTTGTCTGCGCCTTGTGCATTGAGGGAAAACAGCTCTCATCCGAGCAATTTGCAAAGGCACTGAGCGCGAAGTCCGTCAGCGGAATAAGCTCCTTTGCGTTTATAATCGGAAGCTCGCACGGGCTTGATGCCTCGGTTAAAGAGCGCGCCGATTTTCTGCTTTCTCTTTCCGAAATGACCTTCCCTCACCAGCTGACGAGGGTTATTCTTTTAGAGCAAATATACCGTTCTTACCAAATTGATAAGGGCGGAAAATATCATAAATAAATAAAATAAGGGGTATCGTTATGGAACTAAAACGCGAACTGACTGACTATGACATCTATCCGAAGGTTTTTCCCGAAAACACCGAGGTCACAATACATATTGTGCCGTTGGGTTTCCACGCCGAGTTTAAGAGTGATACCGAATATACGATACATATCCGCCCGCTTTCCGAGGGCTCACCGTGGAGCTATCCCAACAGGGATAATTTTACACAGTATTACCTTAAGCCCGACGAAAACGGCGGCTTCACATTCTCTCACAAATTCGGTTCGGAGCAGGAGTATTTTATCAGAATAATCGGTGAGGACGGCAAGAAAATCCTCCAGCTCTCCGTTTATGCGCTCGCGCCCGACTTATGCGGAAGGTACCCGTTCAGGGGTGATTTGCATATGCATACGCGCCGTTCCGACGGTAAGGAGGCTCCGGCAGTAGTTGCGGCGAATTACAGGCGTTACGGCTATGATTTTCTCGCCATTACCGACCACCAAAGATATTATCCTTCTCTTGAGGCAATAGAAGCGTTTAAGGGAATAAAAACGGATTATGTTCTCGTTCCCGGTGAGGAAATTCACCTGCCCGACAATGACGTACACTTAGTCAGCTTCGGCGCAAGATACAGCATTAACGGTCTTATTGAAACACGCTCCCAGATTAAGGAAAAGGGCAAGGATAAAAAATACCGCTCTCTTGAGGGCGACTGTCCCGAGGTATTGACTGAGGATGAATACAAAGCCGAGGTCAATGCTTTAATCCCCACCTTGAATTTACCGGACGGCTTTCCGGACAAGTTCTCCTATGCCTCATGTATTTGGATATTTAACCAAATAAGGCAGGCGGACGGTTTAGGTATATTCTGCCATCCTTATTGGATTTCCGATGTTTATCAGGTGCCAGAGAGCTTTACCGATTATATGACAAAAAATATGTCCTTTGACGCGTTCGAGGTCGCGGGAGGCGAATCATACTACGAGCAAAACGGCTTCCAGTGGTCGAAATACTATGAGGACAGGGAAAAAGGGCGTATTTACCCTATTGTAGGCTCCACGGACAGTCACGGCTCTGTACATAACGATAATAAGCTTGTGGCGTGTACAATAGTATTCGCCCGTCAAAACGAGCGCAAGGAGCTTATCAATTCTATAAAGCAATGCTACAGCGTCGCGGTTGACACTGTAGGAGAAGATAAAATAATAGGCGAATTTCGTCTTGTGAAATACGCCTGTTTCCTTATGAAGAATTATTTCCCGCTCCACGACGAGCTGTGCTTTGAGGAGGGAAGAGCGCTGAAAGCGTACGCCTGCGGCGATAAGAGCGAAAAGAATATTCTTGAGCTTATGTACGGCAGGACTGAAAGAATGAGGAAGAAATACTTTAAGTTTTAATTTTTTTGGAGGTTAATATGAATCAGCGCATAAAAAGCCGCAAGCTAAATACTGCTTTGATAATTTTCGTATTGGCGTTTGTATTCCTGTTTTTCCTTTGCTACCTGTTCCCGTATACGGGTGATGATTGGGGATGGGGCAGTGAACCGGGTATACAACGATTAAATAATCATTTCAGGGACTTAAACGGCAGATACCTCGGAAATTTAGCGGTTATCGCCTTAACCCGCTCTAATTTATTAAAAACAACTGTAATGTCTGCAACACTGTTTATTACATCTCTTTTTTCATATCGGATTGCGGGAGAAAAGCGTTGGGAGGCTTTTGCCGTTTTATTCTTCGCAATTCTTGCTACTCCGCGCCTCGTTTTTAGACAGGCAGTTGTCTGGACCTCCGGTTTTGCGAATTATGTATTACCTATACCATTTCTGCTCGCATACTTATACCTTATAAAAGATGTCGCGCAAGATGGGGATATATCCTATAAAAAGCGGCATATCCCATATGTGGCTTTTCTCGGATTTGCAGGCACATTATTTATGGAGCATGTCACATTATATCAGATTGGTTTCAGTGCGCTGCTTATAGCATACCTGTTATTTACGCGGCGTAAAGTTTATTCTGTTCATATTTCCTATTTTATAGGTTCTCTTTTAGGTTCGATATTGATGTTTTCTAACAGCGCCTATAGAAACATCGTAGATGAAACCGACACTTATCGAGAAATTCCCAAGTCTTTATTAGGCATGCTAAAGTATGCGGCAAACGCTTTTGAGAAAACTATTTACCAACAAAGTATGTTTAACAATATTGTGCTAAATACAGTCCTCGCTATTTTTATTATACTTCTTGCAATTGAGTTTACAAATAGGGAAAACAGCAAAAATAAGCTTAAAAACTTGGTAGTTTGGCTATGTGCCGGATGCTGTACCGCATATCCGCTATATGCAATTCTAACTGTCGTATATGTGGGGTGGCCTCTACCCGGTGATGCCAGAACTCGTTTCGAGGTAATCTTTACCCTTGTAACAGCGGCGGCTTTTGTTATTATCACACTTCTTTGTATTACTGACAAACCAAAAAGGCGGCGTATGCTATTTGAATTGCTCAGTATAGCCATTTTAATCGTCCCTCTTTTTTTGTGCAACCAATTGGCGGCCGTTGCTTTTTCATTACTTACCTGTTTTTTGCGATATATCTTACTGAGCTGGTTTCATATCTCTTAGGGGGAAAAGAGCGTGCATCAATTTACCGCTCGGTTTCATCGGTGTTCCTATTACTATGCGTTTGTTTTTGCGGCTACTATGCAAGTATTTTTATCCCTATTGCAAAAGCAGATAGAATGAGAACAGAATTTGTTTTATCCCAAGTTGAAGAAAGTGTGACTCCTGTTTTAGTTCCCAATCTTCCATACAACGGCTATTTATGGATGCCGACCCCCAGGTCGGGTACTTTTTGGGATACGCGTTTCAGAGTTTTCCATGGTATTGATAATTCTGTAACACTAAAGGCTATTACTTATAAAGAGTGGGAAAAATTAAAGAAGTAGCTTAATATAACCTATACTCAAATGGAAAAGCACACATCCGTCGTTTATGGATGCGTGCTTTTACTTTTCGTTATTAAAACAGTTTATAAAACTTGCTCAATGCATCAGCGTTATATTTTTTGTAATCCACATTCATAACAGGGACTTTGCCATCTAATAGATCGAGCATTCCGCGGTAAATTCCCTGGGTTGAATTCTCAACAATATGTCCCCCATGCTCTTTTAAAAATCCGCGTGGACCGTCAATATCAGTTGATATAACGGGAATTCCGCATATATCTCCTTCTGCAAGCACAAGACCAAAGCCTTCATAGAATGATGACAATACAAGGTAATCACAGCGTTTTATAACGGCATACGGGTTGCTCATCGAGCGAATAAGAAATACATGATCTTCATAGCCTTTCATTATTATATACTCTTTAATTTCCTCGTATAGTATCCCATGCCCGCCAATCAATATCAAATACACATCGCCGTTTTTCTCACGCACTCTCTCAAAAGCGTCAATCAATCGTTTATGCCCTTTTTCATATGAAAAACGCCCTACTGTTACAAATACTTTTGATTTGCCGTTTAGTATACCGTTTAACTTTTTAAGGGAAATGGTTGAAACGGTATTATCGTCAAAGGTTACGGGCAGTAAAGACTTCTTTTCAATTTTTTCATAATCAATTAGGTTTTCAACAACCTTTACATTCGCATTACTGTTAAAGCTTAAAACTGAATGGGCTATTCCACTCGAAACTATGGCTACATTATCGTATACGCCGTATGCGTATTTCAAAACATCTTTTCTTTGATTATTTCTGGTTTTTATTTCTTCACGCATATCGCTATGAACAAATATTGTAGTATCACAATCAAATTTTGCAAACAGTAAAATTTTACGCACTTCATATCCGTTAAATTGAATTGCATGGGAAAATGCCGCTCCTCCGAACATTCTCCTTATTTCCATGCGTAATTCCGTATCAAGTAATTTTGCGATTGCACTTGCACTAAAGCCCCTGCGTAAAAATAAGAGATAAACAAGCTTTTTCACAGGTCCAAGATTGATTTTACCCATTAAAGGAAAATAATTAAATAAATCCACAACACTTTTATAATTATCAAGATTTCTTTTTATGTGCGATGTCGTATAAGTGATATAATAATTTCGCTCGCTCATATCAAGATTTGCGCCAAGGTTTAAAAGTGAAGTCGTAATACCGTTCTTAGCAAGATTTCCACTATATATAATAACATTTTTCTTACCGTTATTCTGCATTTCTTCTGTTTCGAGCAAATCACTTTTCCCCATTATAACGGTATCGCAAATTTTTTTACACACATCCAAAGAATCATAGCAACAAAATTCCTTAAGAAACTTTTCATCATCGTATTCTTTCGGGCGATTTATTTCTTTTGCAAGATCACAAACATTATATACTATAGGGAAAGGAAGTTCATCTATATCTAAATACATGCCCCGGTCAGTAATGTACTGCTCTTTATCATAAGTAAAAAGAATAATCTTGCGGTTGCTTAGCGCATAATCAAACATAACGCTTGAATAATCTGTAATTAAACAGTCAGTTGCGGTTAAAAACTCATATGTCTCAAAATCATCCGGCATTTTTCTTATATGCCTAAACATTTTATAATCTATCATATCTCTGGCAATCGGGTGAAGATTTACATACACAATTTGCTTGTCCGTGAGCAGGTTATCAAGCTCCAGCAAATAATACGCTGTGTATATATAATGAATCCTGCTGTTATAACGCGAACCATTATTGCGCCAAGTCGGAAGGTATGCGAGTATCTGTTTGTTTCCCATTTCATAATACTTTCGTACAGTATCACGCGTATGGGTGTTTAAAAATGCAGTATTTCTCGGATATCCCGCGAAAATTATCTTTGCTTTAGATAGGTTTTGAAGCATATAATCCTCGACTATATGCTCCATAGTAAATTTATTAGGATACAAAAGATAATCGGCAAAACAAAAGTTTTTCATAACATTACCTATAGCGTATGAATCCGATTTGCTTTTCTTTCCAAGATATTTTAAAGGTGTGCCATGCCAAGTATTAAGATATATCTGTCCTTCCTTTTTTATAAAATACGATAAAAAAGCCGTATCTGTAAACAAATATTTACAGGATGCAAGAAGTTTATAGTAATGCTTTGACATAATAGTTACCACGGTAACATTTTTATATCCCTTATTATAGAAGTGAGTTTTAACATTCTTCGCATTTTGACCATTTACGACATAATAAATATCAAATTCCGAGTAATCCGGATTAGTGATTAGTTCGCGTAGTAAATAGTACATATTACCGTTAAAGGATCTTCCTTGTTGTGACTCTAGGAGAACAGCCTTATCATTTAAGGGCAAACGTTTATAATACTTTGTGTATCTTAACCCCGCTAAGGTGTTTTTATTAATCTTTCTTATTCCCTTACTATCATTTCTTAACCTTGTAAACATCTTTTTTAACATGAGCATTTTGACGCGCCTTTCAACATTTATTTTGTTTTTGATAAAATATTGTTATATTCAACAACGGCTTCTTCCATATTACCGTCAAAATTTTTCTTGCCTTTCTCTATTACCATTCCTCTTTTGCAGAACTGTTTTGCGATTCCGACTTGGTGTGTAACAAGCAGTAATGTTACATGGTCTTTATCAATCAGCTCATTAACTTTATCAAGGCACTTATCCTTAAAAGCCGTGTCACCTACGCTTAACGCCTCATCCACAATAAGAATTTCGGGACGGACATTTGAGTTAATAGCGAAGCCAAGGCGCGCTTTCATTCCGCTTGAATATGAGCGCACCGGTTGGTCTATATAGTCACCAATGTCAGCGAAATCAATTATTCGCTGCTCAAGCTCCTGAATTTCCTTTTTTTGAAGCCCGATTGTGGCACCTTTTAGGTAAATGTTTTCCCTGCCTGTAAATTCCGGATCGAACCCTGCCGTCAGCTCTAAAAGCGCGCTTACCCTGCCGTTTACTATTATTTCCCCTTCATTGGGGAAGCAAACGGAGGTTATCATTTTAAGGATAGTGGATTTGCCCGCCCCATTTCTGCCGAGCAAAGCAACGGATTCTCCTCTTTTTATCACAAAGCTTACATCATCAACCGCTTTTTTCTCCTTATATTTTACGCTTTTAAAAAATATACCGAGCAGCTTGCGCCGTGCGCCGCTGTAAAGCTTGTAGATTTTTGTAACATTCTTAAACTCAATTACAGTTTCAGCCATTTTATTTCCTTCCTATTAAAGAACATCCGGAATTTCTTTACGAAGCTTCCTATAACTCCAAAGCGCAAGTAATCCCATAATTAAAAGTAAAACCAAAAATGCGATAAGCTCTTTCGGTTTATCAAAAAACCATTTATGATTAATCATAGCATCTCTAAATCCTGTTACAAGATAAGTGACGGGATTTAGTTTTACCAATCTGCGTAAAGCTTTGTTTTTTACAGTGTCGGCATTCCATACAACACCTGAAAACCAGAATATAGCGAATACAAAGGATTTTACAAGGTTTGAAAAATCCTTGCTGATACACGAAATAGGCGCCGAAAACAGTGACCAGAATGTAAAAAACAAAAAGGAAAACAGCAAGAATACAGGGATTTGCAAGTAATATATATTTGGATAATATCCGAATATACAAAATATGATGATTACTACCGATAATAGAATTAAATTAATTATTAGCTTTGAAATGCTCACAAATGTCGGGATTGTAGACACGGGAAAGTTCATCTTCGTAATGAGAAAGCTGTATTTTTTCATACTTTCCGTTCCCTGCGTAAGCATTTCACTCATATAAAACCACGGTACCAAGCCTGTAATTAGCCACAAAAAGTACGGGTATCCGTTTACATCTCCGCCTCGTCTCATTCCTATCGCAATCGCAAACCAATAGACAAATATCGTTACAACCGGTTTAATGATAGCCCACGCCCAGCCTAACGCCGCGCCTCTGTAGGTTTTCAACAGGTCCGATTTTGCCATCTTAAATGTCTGCTCAACATTTTGTGTATGGTCTTTTATTATTTCTTTTAATATTTCCAAGAATTTTTCCTCCGTACTTGCTATTTGTGCTCTCCGGGAATCTGCGTAATGCCGCCTATGGGCTGCTGAAGCTTTAACGCCTCTTTTATCTGAGAGGTCGAAACACCTTGGGTCCTGTCTAAATAAACAAGCTCACAATAGTCCTTGAGATAATCAAATTTATCGCTGCCCTTCCAGTCGCTCCCCATAACAACTATATCAACATGATAATTCTTGACATCGTCAAGCTTTTGCTCCCAGTTTTCCTCCGGAATTACAAGGTCAACATATCTTATTGCCTCAAGCATCTTTTTTCTCGTTTCATAATCGTGATAAGCCGCTTTGCCTTTCCCGGCGTTAAATTCATCCGTAGAAAGGGCAACTATAAGATAGTCACCCAATTCCTTGGCTCTTTTAAGGAGTCTTATATGTCCGTAATGAAGCAAATCGAAGGTTCCGTATGTCAATACTCTTTTCATTTCTCTTCTCCCTTAAATATCCTGTCTATTACCCGAGCGGATGAGCCTCCGTCGTCGTGCGGATTAAATTTTCCCTTAAAGCGCATATACCTTTCGTCCGGAACAAAGTCGTCTAAAGCCCTTTTGATTGAGGCGGCAAGCTCGTCATCAGTCTTGACTATATCGCCGGGAAGCTCTGACAAAGGAAAATAAAAATCTCTGATTTGACCGACATATTCATCAAGGTCATACATATAAAAAATCATCGGACGTGTTAGATTTGCATAGTCAAAAAACACGCTTGAATAGTCCGTGATAAGAACATCGCTAATAACATAAAGCTCCGCTATGTCGTCAAAATCCGATACATTATACACAAATTCGCTGTATTTGTCAAAATTAAACCTGCTCGCAATAAAATAGTGCGCCCTGAAAAGTATAACCGCCTGCTCACCGAACCTTTTTCGGAGCATATCAAAGTCCGCTTGGGGCTTAAATGAGTACCCTATGCCGGACTCGTGAGAGTTATCCCTCCAAGTGGGTGCGTAAAGAATAACCTTTTTGCCCACGGGTATTTTAAGAGATTGCCTTAATGCTTGCACCTGTTGCTGTGTATAGTTATAAAGATAATCGTTGCGCGGGTACCCCTGCTCGATTACGGCATTTTCCTTCCCGAGCGCCTTTAGGTTAAACGCGGAAGTAAATTTCTCGGTAGTAAAGGGAGAGGGAGAGAGTATGTAAGTGAATTTTTTCCCGTCAATCAAATATTTCTCCCTGAACTCCTCTACCGAATTGAGAGAATTGTTACAGTAATCTATGTCATAACCAAGTTTTTTCAGCGGTGTTCCGTGCCAGCATTGAATATAGCATTGATTTTCCCCGGGAAGATAATAATCCACTCTGAAATTTGTAATCCAATACCTACTTTTTTTCAGCGCCCTCTCATATTCAACGCTGCCGTTTTTTACTATGGCAGTATGGGGAAAATCCATAAGATATTTATATTTTTCGGGATGGTCCATCACCCATATAAACTTATATTCCTTAAAAAAGTCGTCCCTTTGCATTGCAAGGAAAATCTGCTTTGGGCTGTCACAGTAGGATTTCCCGTTGAATGCCCCAAACAGTATGGTTTTGTCATCGGTTTTTACTCGGGCGGTATTAACCTTATAATTTATTCTGACAAAAAAAGTGTAAAGAAGCCTTGAAAGCCTCCTTAATAATCCGAATTTTTTGATTGCGGAATAATAAACCCTTTTCATATTTCTACCTCGAGTTAAGCAGAGCGTTCGCAATTCTCTCACAGCATTTCCCGTCGTCAGTTTCAATAAACCGGGAGTAAAAGCGCACAAGCTCATTTTCCGGGTACTCTTTGCTCTCGATTTTCGCGTAAATATTCTGAAAATCCTTACAGGATATTAAGGGATATTCCCTAAGCGGGTTAATATTCAAGCCGCGCTCCCTTTCATACTCGTCTAAATCATAAAGGTAAAAAAACAGCTTCTTTTTTGCCGCAGCAGCCTCAAAGCTTACAGACGAATAATCTGTAATAACGTAATTTGCCACCGAGAATAAATCAAGTACGCTCTCGTCAGAAAAAACCACGCGGGAACAGTCGGGCTTGTCCTGAGTCAAAACATGAGCTTTTACAATAACATTATACCTCTCAAAATCAACATAATGTAAAATCTCATCAAGCTTAATTCCATCATTTTCCCTAAATGTAGGGGCATAAAGAATATTTATTTTATCCTTCAGTGTCGGATACCTTTGGTATAATAAGCTTTTTTTCAGTTCTTTTTCTTGACTGTCGCAAATAAGATAATCAAGCCTCGGCATTCCTATGACGCGCACCTTTTCAGACTCAATTCGGAACGCATCCGCGTAAATCTCTTTTGTCGCCGTGCTCGCGCATGTCACAAAGGTATAATTTTTGTGCATAGACAGTGCGTCTGCAGAAGAAGAGCTTCTTCCGCCCTCCTTGTCAAGGCACTGATAGCCAAACTTTTTAACGGCTCCCAAGGCATGCCAGATTTGCGCTATGACAAGTTCTCTCCTGTGCCGCAATATGCTTACGGGAAGGCTGTAAGTGTCTGCAACACATGCTTTTGAGAGCGAAAGCGCGTTCATACATTTAAGTGTATTTGCAGCTATCCTGATAATCCCCGCATGCTTTGTATCAAGAAGCTCACAGACATATACAATTTCAAGAGAGCCGTCAATACGCAAAAGCTCCTTTTCAAGTAAAAGAAAATCGGCAGGCACATCGTCACTCTCCCGAGAAAGCATACAGACTCTGTTTTTTACCGGTCTTAGCCTTAAAAAATAATAAAGCGTATTAAGGCAAAGCCTGCCTAAAGCAATAAGGATTTTCATTTCTTATATATCCTTTTTACGCGATTTTTAAACGCACAGATTATTTCATAATTTATTGTGTCTGATTTTTCAGCCATTTCCTCTGCAGTAACCTCACAAGACGACTCCTTTCCCATCACGATTACCCTGTCCCCTATTTTGACATCGGGAATATGAGTAACGTCAACCATCATAAGGTCCATACATACCTTGCCCGTAACATTGGCGTACTCGCCGTTTATTATAACTCTTCCCTTATCGGACAGCGCTCTCAGATAGCCGTCCGCATAGCCTATGCAGACAGTCGCTATTTTCATTTTTTGCTTTGCCGTAAAGGCATGACCATAGCTGATTCCGTCTCCCTTTTCAACCTCGCGCACATTTACAACATGGCTGATTATTTTCATGGCGGGTGTCAGACCGAGCCCAAAGCTTTTAAGCCTTTCATCAGGATACAAACCGTAAAGCAGTATTCCTATCCTGACCATATTAAACTTTTCCGCTATGGTCAGTGTGCCTGCGCTGTTGCAGGCATGTTTTACGGGAATTTTCACGCCTTTGCTTTCGAGAAGAGAATTAAACCTCTTAAAGCGCTCAAGCTGCTGCTTTGAGAAGCTCGAGTTTCCCTCATCCGCCTTTGCATAATGTGTGAACAACCCCTCAACATAAATACCTTTAAGAGAGCATACAGCCTTTATAACGTCGAAATTTTCTTCCTTGTCGGCAAAGCCTATGCGGGACATGCCTGTATCAATTTTGATATGTACCGTTGCTGTTTTCCCTGCTTTTTGTGCGGCAACGGACAGGAGCTTTGCATTATCTAAATCGTAAATCGTCTGTGAAATATCGTATTTCAAAAGCTCGTCATACTGCTGCGGTGAAGAATACGAAAGAACTAAAATCGGTTTTTTAATGCCGTTTTGACGAAGAGCTACCGCCTCCTCCAACGCCGCCACACCGAAATAATCAACCTTTTCCTCAAGCAAAGGGGCAACCTCGCTTGCCCCGTGGCCATAGGCGTCGGCCTTAACTACCGCCATTATTTTTACATCTTTATCTATCCTTTGGCGCAGCGTGTTTGCGTTTTGTTTAATTGCTCCAAGTGATATTTCCGCGTAGGTTCTGTAATACATATGGCACTTCCTATGAATAATAATGTCATTTCCGATTTGCCTTAATCAAGAATGCTTCTTAAAATATCGCAGACCTTATTAACACCCTCAATTCCGTAAAAGCCATTAAGCGGAATGTCAAAGCTTTTTGTTTTTAGTATACGCAATGGATAAGACTGCGGTTGTGCGTTTCCCGAGGGCACATCCTTATCAATAAAAATTATGTTCCCGAAACCGTTCCCGCCTTCCTCTATCCGTATAGTGTGAATATCATTTAAGCTTATACTTTTAACGGCTTCATCCTCATTCTTGCGCCTGCTTTTAATTATAACTCGTTCGTCCGTAATTGCGTAATATGTGTTTTCCTTTTGTTTTTTTATTCTGAAAATTCTCAAAACAATCCAAATGACACCCGCCACTATCAGCGGTGCTCCTAAAAACGCCGTCGGAGGATACATAAACACCGCTTTAATAATCCAATATAAAAGCATAACAATCCAAAGGTAGCTTGACGCCAGGCGAACTAAGCTTAGTACTCCCGTACCCTTACCCCGCGACGGCTTTCCCGCCCAAATAAGATTTTCTCCCTTTTTTAGCATGTCATCAAGCGGAGTTAGGATTTTAAGCGAAAAATCGCGCCCTTTTGTGCTGTCAAGGTCATCGCCGTCTGAAAATTCAGCTTGCGACCTAATGTCCCCATTTAGTGGCATTTCCCCGGCTATTTCTTGAGCTGATACGCCCAAGCTTGAAGCTATGCGAGGAATTAAAGCTTCGTCGGGACTTTTCAAACCGCGCTCCCAGAAAGCAATGTCTTTTTCTTCAACCTGCAGCAGGCAGGCTAAATCGTCTCTTGTAAGACCGGCCGCCTTTCTGTGCTTGCGTATATTATCGCCAAAGCTCATATTGCCACCCCCCTGCTTAATACTATATTGCTTTTTATAGTAACACAAAACCTCTCTTTAATCAATAAATCACATTGATTTTTTACCAAAAATGTCTTATTATAATATTATAATCAGGCTTATGGTTTATGATAATCGCAAAGCTAAAGTCTGATGAAGATTTATATAGTTTCTACTTGAAAATTGAAAAGGAGTATTATGTTTAGAATAGGTTGCCATCTTTCTTCCCAAAAAGGCTATCTCGCAATGGGCGAGGCAGCGCTGCTTATAGGGGCGAATACATTTCAGTTTTTCACAAGAAATCCGCGCGGCGGCAAGATAAAGCCTCTTGATCTTGAGGATATAAGAAAATACAACGAGTTCGCAATAGAAAACGATATATCCGATATTCTCGCTCATGCCCCTTACACACTAAATGCGAGTGCCGCGTCGGAGCATTTAAGGAACTTCGCAAAAGAAACGATGCTTGACGACATTAAAAGGCTTGAAAATATTCCCGGGGCAATGCTTAATTTTCATCCCGGAAGTCATGTCGGTCAAGGAGTAGAAACAGGTATTGAGCTTGTCTCCCAAATGCTCAACGAGGTACTGACGGAAAAGCAGAAAACGCTTGTCTTGCTTGAAACAATGGCAGGCAAGGGAAGTGAAATAGGCGGAAGCTTTGAGGAAATTAGGAGGATAATCGACAAAACGAGGTTGTCCTCCAAGCTTGGCGTTTGCCTTGACACTTGCCATATATATGATGCAGGCTATGACATTGTAAATGCTTTAGACCTGGTGTTGAGCGAATTTGACCGAGTTTTAGGTCTTGACCGTCTCAAGGCAATCCATCTCAATGACAGTAAAAATCCCTATTCCTCGCACAAGGACCGTCATGAGACAATCGGCAACGGGTCCCTTGGACCCAAGGCAATAGCAGAAATAATAAATCATCCGGTTTTACTCAAGCTGCCCTTTTACCTTGAAACACCGAATGACGTTGAGGGATATGCGCGTGAAATTGCCCTGTTAAAAACCATGAGGCACAACTAATAGAACACGCCGACGAAAGCGTAGATAATAAAAATGGAGCGTCCGTAAATTGCAGACACTCCCTTTTTTATTTATTTCATTAACTCGTTAGAAACGCACCAGTTGTGGAATGCTTTTAACTGATTGAGCTTTTGAGCGCTCAGGTCATGGTTGCCTCTTGTGAACCAATTCATTTTTGCCCCTTGCAGATTACACAGCTGCTTCGCTGTTGCGCAGAAGCCTCCCTCCATGGCATTGTCAAGCAGAATAATTTCATGGTACCTCTGTTCGGCAAGCTTCATATCACCGCTGTTGAAGGCGTCCCAAAAACGAACAAAGAACGCTCCGCCGCAGGTTGTGGGCGTAGCCATAACGCCTCGCGCCCCGAGCTTAAAGGATTCAAAAAGATAAGACATATTGGCTTGATGTATTACGCTGTCGCCCTTATTGTCAATTTTATCCTTTATGCCTTCAATTGTGCAGGTTGTGTCCTTTATACCGTAAATTCTACCTGTTTTGACGAGTCTGCCGTATACTCTGCCGCTGATTTTATTGTTGGGATAACCCGGATACTCATATAAAAACACGGGTAAGTTTGTATGTTTAAGTAAATCCGTTATGTAAGAGTAAAATCGCTCCTCGTCATTTCCGTATCCCTTCGTAACGAGTACAAGTCCGTCAACACCCGTATCGGACATTCTTTTGACCTCCTCTACCTGGGCATCCCATGAGGGCTCAAGGTTTCCCGTTGCAACAACTGTTGTCCCTCCCTTATGCTTTACGGCAAGGCGGGCAAGACTGAGTCTCTCCTCCTCGTTAAGCTGTGCCATCTCGGAGCTGCCGCATGAGGCAAATAAATGACCGACTCCTTGCTGTACCTGCCAGTCGCAATATTCCTCATAGGCTTTATAATCAATAGTCCTGTCCTCATTAAAGGGTGTGAGAAGCAATGAAAATATGCCGTCCTTGCTCATTGTATTACTCACAATATCTGCCTCTTTTCACTTATATTTTAATCTTCGGAAATAAGTCCATAGTAGCGCGCAAACCAATAAGGGTGAAGAAAAACCGTTCCATCCTCTGCGCGGAGCCCGTTTCCCCCGTCGGGAACATAGGGATTAGCATCATATTTTGTAATCGGCTTTTCGTCATACGGAAGAGGAGTTTTAAGTTGTTTTTTACCGCCGAAAATTTCCTGTCCTTTGTCCCATTTCAAATCGGGGCGTACACTGTTTTTTACTTCCCAATGAATTAAATCCAACGGGAGTTCCTGCATGCTGAGTACAGCGTTTTCAATATCGCACATATCCCCACTTAAGGCTCCGTACATTACATTCCAAAGCGGACACCGTTCGGAGCGCTGAATTTCATAGCAGTGCCTGAGTCCGTTCAGGTAATAGGTCCTCAACTGCGGGTCATCTTCATATCGCAGTAGCGGAACAATTGATAAAAAGCTGAGATTGTCATCAATATGATTTACATTTGCATCGGGTATTTTATACTGCATGCAGTTTAGGGCATAGTGCTCGCGCTCGATAAGCTTCCTGTATTCATCGTCAAACCGCTTCTCTCCGGTCATATGGTGCACGATTTTCAGCATTGAGAGCAGTTCAAGCGAGTTAACGCACTTTTCCCAATAAAATTTATTATCGCGGTTCAATTCATGCGGACCCCAGCGCGCCCAGGTGGTGGGGAGGTTATCAATATCGCATAAGGCATAATCATGGTCCAAAATATGAGTAACGATTTTTGAGAGATTAGCCGCAACTTCTTTTTTTTCTTTCTTGTTTGCACAAAGGTCGTAGAAAAGCGAAAGACCGTAGAAATGACCTGTTGTTTCGTCGCTTGAGGTTTCGCCTTTCCATTCAAGAACGCCGAATTCGTCCTCAACGCGATGCCATTCGGGGTGCTCCTCGCCAAATCTGTGCTCTCCCTTTCTCCTGTATGCCCTTGCAGGAAAGCCCTCTACCCCGGTTATCTCTACAAGCTTTATAAGAGCCTTTGCGCTGCGCCTTGCAATCTCAAGGGCTTCGGGAGACTTTGTTACGGCATAACGCAGAACCTGTGAAGCAAGATAACTTCCCGTCCAAAGCCCGTCATTGTCGGAAACCTCAACCTGCCCGCTCGTAATATCACCGTATTTGTCAAGTGAGCGTATTGTAACATAGCCTACATCTCTGACATGATACTTTTCGGTCATTTGCTGATAATGGTCCGCCTTTTGCTTTAAGGTAAACATCCTCTGAGAAATTCTGCTTAAGCCCTTTTCCGTTCCCACCCAGATTTCCGAATTATCGTCTTTAACGGCGATTGCCGTAACCTCACTTGCCGGCAGCCAGCGTTTAGGACCTAAAAAGCTTGTCTTAACACCGCTGATTATGTAAAGCCCTATATCAGTTCCTATATATCTCGTACCGTCCCGGGCAAGCAGAATTTTCTTAATATCACACTTAGGAAGAATTGTAACCTCCTTGGCAGTAAGCCACGTACTGTAAGAGTCATAAATGCACACTCCCTCATCCGTGCCTATCCAAATATGACCGAATTTGTCTGCTGCCATAGCCTGAACACAGTTTGTCGGCATATCGCTGACATCCGGAACAATAGGTCCCCAGCGCGGTCTTTTTCCGAACAATCCCATAATAGCTATAGGGTTGGCTACATAGATTTTCTTATCCCCATACGCACAAAAGGAATGAGCGTAACCTTCCGAAATTTTTGTGTATACCTCAAACTCCTTTTCTCCCTTTATATAGAGAATGTTATTTGTAAGCAGCCATAAATTTCCTGCCCCGTCGCTGTCCATGTCCAAAACAGACTTGGGGAAAGACTGGGAGAAAATTACCTTGCGTTTCTTTATAGCATATACCGTGCAGTCCGCTCCCGCCCACAGTATGCCGTCCTTATCCCGAAACAAAAACGTGGTCTCTTCCTTCAACCCCTCATGCGGGAAACTACAGAAAGAATTTCCGTCAAAAACGGCAAGCCCGGCTTGTGTTCCAGCAAACAAATTGCCGTCACTATCAAATCCGCAACAGGTAATTTCATCGCAAGGAAGCCCGTCACTACTTGAATAAAAGCTCCTCGTACGCTGTAAAAACGGTTTTATATTAAGACAAGTATGCATTTCGTTTTCCGCCTCCTAAGAGAATTATTTTATATTTTCTTTAAGAATGTCAAGCTCCTGCTTAAGCTCTTCGGGCAGCTTTTCCCCGAATTTGGCATAAAACTCTTGAATGCCCTTTGCCTCTTCTCTCCACAGAGTTTTATCCACCAGGAGTATTTCCTCAAGAGTCTCCTTGCTTATTTTATCCTCGATGCCTTCAAGATTAATGTCCTTTGCGTAAGGCACATATCCGATTTCTGTTTCTCTTGCCCCGACCCTTCCTTCACAGCGGCTGATAATCCAATCAAGCACACGCAGATTATCCCCAAAGCCCGGCCACAGAAAATGACCTTCATCATCCTTTCTAAACCAGTTAACGTTGAAGACCTTAGGAGCCTTCATGGGGTCAAGCTCTTTGCCTATATCTATCCAATGGCGGAAATAATCGGCCATATTGTAGCCGCAAAACGGGAGCATTGCCATCGGGTCACGGCGAACAACGCCTAAAGCTCCCGTTGCTGCCGCAGTTGTTTCCGACGCCATAACGGAGCCTATAAACACTCCGTGCTTCCAGTCTCTTGACTGGTAGACGAGCGGAGCAAGCTTTGCGCGCCTTCCGCCGAATACGAAAGCTGAAATCGGAACACCTTGGGGGTTTTCAAACTGAGAACTTATGCAAGGACAATTGACCGCCGGAGACGTAAAACGACTGTTCGGGTTTGCGCCGACAACATCGGACGTCTTCCCGTTCCAGGGATTGCCTTTCCAGTCCAAAGCATTCTCGGGCGGATTTTTATCAAGCCCCTCCCACCATACGGTGTTATTTTCGAGATTGTGAACCACATTAGTAAATATCGTACCCTCTTTCGTGGAGGCAAGGGCGTTGTAATTAGACTTTTCATTTGTACCCGGAGCGACTCCGAAAAAGCCGTTTTCGGGGTTGATTGCATAGAGCCTGCCGTCTTCTCCCTTTCTTATCCAAGCAATATCGTCTCCCACGCACCAAACCCTATAACCCTTTTCCCGGTATCCCTCGGGAGGAATGAGCATTGCAAGATTAGTCTTTCCGCAAGCGGACGGGAAGGCTGCACAGATATACTTTACCTCGCCCTTAGGATTTTCTATTCCGAGTATAAGCATATGCTCGGCCTGCCAGCCCTCCATGTAGCCCTGATATGAAGCTATGCGAAGAGCAAAGCATTTTTTGCCCAGAAGCACATTCCCGCCGTAACCGGAATTAACTGAAATAATCGTATTATCCTGAGGGAAGTGACAGATATATCTTTTTTCTTCATCAATTTGACACTTACAGTGAAGACCCCTTACCCAGTCATCCTTATCACCCAAAGCCCGGAGGACAGGCGTCCCTACTCTTGTCATTATACACATATTCAGAACGACATATATGGAGTCGGTAAGCTCAATGCCGATTTTTGAAAAGGGTGAGCCAACAGGACCCATTGAATAAGGAATAACATATGCGGTTCTGCCCTTGTAGCCGTCGCGAGCTATGTCATAAAGCATCCGATAAGCTTCGTCAGGCGCCATCCAATTGTTTGACGGACCTGCCTGTTCTTTTGTTGGGGCACAAATAAATGTTCTGTGCTCTACTCTTGCAACGTCGTTTACCGCCGTGCGGTGCAAATAGCAGTCTGGAAGCAGTTCCTGATTGAGTCTGAACATCTCTCCGGTTGAGCACGCCTCCTCTCGAAACTCCTCAATTTGCTCCTTTGAGCCGTCTATCCAAACTATTTTGTCGGGCTTTACAAGCTCAAACATCTCGTCAAGCCATTTTAATACGGTTTTGTTTGTTGTTAATGATGACATCAAAATTTCCTCCTAAATTATTAAAAAATAACCCATTATGCAATCTTAACAATTATAAACAATTCTAAGTGCTATTGCAAGCGTTTGTTTCTACTATTAAACTAACTAATTAGATTGACAGTACGCATTAAGCTTCTGTTTTCTTATATTTCCCTTCCGTCGGGCGTGAAAAGCGGCAGCTTTTCAAGAAAAATCAAATCCTCCCTGTTTGCGGCATCGCCTTCCGCAAGCACGGCAGCTTTACCCACAATAATTCCTCCCGCCTCTTTTACAAGAGTCTCAACCGCTTTAAGCGACTCCCCCGTTGAAATAACATCATCAACAATCAAAATGCGCTTGCCCCTTATTTTTTCGGCCTCGGCTGTATCAAGGTAGAGCTTTTGTTCCTTCGCCGTGGTTATCGACCTTACGGTAACCTCAAATACGCCTGTCATATAGAGCTTCGGAACCTTTCTTGCAACAAAATACGTCACATCGCCGTTTTGCCTTGCCATCTCGTGAGCCAAGGGTATGCCCTTTGCTTCCGCGGTAATAACATAATCGTACTTAGGAGCTTTTTTTAACAGCTCTTGAGCACAGGCAACCGTCAGAGGGGCATCTCCGAAAATAACAAATGCGGCAATGGAAAGCTCGTCATTAAGCTTGCAAAGAGGTAAGTTTCTCTTTAGCCCCGCTATAGTCATGGTATGATACATAAAAATACTACTTCCCTTCGGGTTTTATATAAATAATATATCACCTTAACAAAGTCTTATCAAGATTTTTCAATACGCTTGAAAAATAATGATTAATGATATATTATTAATTTTGAGGGTGATACGATGCTCAAAATTAAAAATCGGTCTTTCTGCACTTTTGATATGCTTGCCTTAGGTGAAATAATGCTGCGCCTTGACCCAGGAGACTGCCGCATAAAAACAGCTCGCTCCTTTACCGCTTGGGAGGGAGGCGGAGAATATAATGTGGCACGAGGTCTCAGACGTTGCTTCGGGCTGAAAACGAGCATTATTACCGCACTTACTGATAATGATGTGGGCAGACTGATTGAGGATTTTGTTCTTCAAGGCGGCGTTGACGCATCCTTTATAAAATGGTTCCCGTTTGACGGCATCGGCAGACAGGTTAGAAACGGTCTGAATTTTACCGAGCGAGGCTTTGGTATAAGAGGAGCGTCGGGCGTGTCGGACAGGGGCAGCACAGCAGCGTCACAGCTTACCCCGGACGACTTTGATTTTGATTATATTTTCGGAGAACTCGGTGTATGTTGGCTGCATACGGGTGGAATTTTTGCAGCCCTTTCTCAAAACACGGCGCAAACAGTACTTAAGGCAGTGCAGACCGCCAAAAAATACGGCACCATAGTCTCATATGATTTAAATTACCGTCCCTCGTTGTGGAAAAGCATTGGAGGAATCGAAAAAGCTCGTGAGGTTAACTCAAACCTTGCGCGTTATGTTGATGTTATGATAGGCAACGAGGAGGATTTCACGGCGTGTTTAGGCTTTGAGATTGAAGGCAATGAGGAAAATTTGAAAACCCTGAGCCTTGACGGATATGTGAAAATGCTTGCTAATGCAACAAAAATATACCCGAATTTCAAGATAATAGCCACAACCCTAAGGACGGTTAAAACCGCAACAATAAATGACTGGAGTGCCATAGCGTACGCGGACGGCAAGGTATATCACGGCCTTTCGTTTCCCTCTCTTGAAATATATGACCGCGTTGGCGGCGGAGACTCCTTTGCAAGCGGACTTATATACGGACTTATGACATATGGAGATGTCCAAAAGGCAGTAGACTTCGGAGTTGCGCACGGTGCTCTTGCCATGACAACACCGGGCGACACCTCAACCGCAAGCCTTAAAGAGGTTGAGAAAATTGTAAGCGGAGCGGGAGCAAGAGTTATCCGCTGAAAAGGAGAACAGAATATGGATAAGGAACAGCTACTGAATAAAATACAGGAATGCGGCATTGTGGCGGTAATAAGGGCAGATTCCCCGGACAAGGCTCAGCGTATAACAGACGCTTGTATTGAGGGCGGTGTAGCGGCTATCGAGCTTACCTTTACGGTACCCGGGGCTCATAGGGTGATTGAAGCTCTCGCGCAAAAATATACAAATGAGCAGATAATCCTCGGCGCAGGTACAGTGCTTGACGCCGAAACCGCAAGAATTGCCATGCTTTCGGGAGCAAATTATATCGTCAGTCCTTATTTTGATGCAAATACGGTAAAAATGTGCAACCGCTACAGGGTAGCGGTAATGCCCGGTGTAATGTCCGTAAAGGAAGCCGTAACGGCAATGGAGGCAGGCTCCGACATACTCAAGGTTTTCCCCGGAGAGCTTTTCGGACCTGCAATAATAAAAGCAATAAAAGCACCTCTCCCCCACGCTAAAATGATGCCTACGGGCGGCGTGGATGTAAATAATGTCAAAGAATGGATAAAGGCAGGCGCCGTCGCGGTAGGCGTCGGAAGCGCGCTTACAAAAGGCTCAGAGAGCGGCGATTATAAAGAGATAACCCGAACCGCACAGGAGTTTATCAAAAATATAAAGGAAGCAAGGAATATTTAAAAAGCACTTGCAAAAGTTTATTAGGTTTACTATAATATGCAAGTATGCATTTAGATTATCGACTATAGATTTTAGATGTTAGATCTAAATGAAAACGCTTCTCGTTTTAAATTAAGTTGCGTAGCAGACCATCAATTTGCCATTTTCAATTTAATATGCTGGTGTGGCTCAATGGCAGAGCAGCTCATTCGTAATGAGCAGGTTGTCAGTTCGATTCTGACCACCAGCTCCAAGGCTCAATTCGTTGTATATCAACGGTTTGAGCTTTTTTCTGTCTGCATTCGTAATCTCGCAAACGCCGGTTTCGGTTCAGTTCGATACGGTGAAAAACGGTGTAACAAAACACAGCCCGCAGATTCAGAAATGAGTCTCGGGGCTGTGTGCTTGTTTTTTATGATTACTTTTTCTCCACCGGAATCCAAATTTCATAATACCGCTTTTTGTTTCTTTCGGCATGATCTGTCCAAAGATGAAGAACTTCAATCACCAAATTATTTTTGTGCCTGTATCCCGAACCGGGTAGCCATGAATCAAAAATCAACTCATTGAGCGTAAACTAATTAATTGATTCTATAATATGTTTGGTATATATGCACAAATAAACGGTTGATAATTTGTAAAATATTATCTCCTAAACCCTTATGAAGCAGAAGCCCTAAAATCGGAAATAACCGCCGAGATAATTGATAACCACACGCAAAGAGCTATAAATATAATGCTTTTTTTATATGCGCGGGCAATTTTTTCTTGACGGAAACAAGCGTACCGCAATGTTAGCGGCTAATAAGGCTGTTTCGTAATACTTGACAAGCAGCGGCGTGAATTGAGGTATAATTTCAACAGGAATAGAGATAATGCCTTGACCGTTTGCAATCATTTCCGATATGAAGGAGTTAGCGCAATTCATTTACGACAATTGTATTGACAGAATAAATTTTTAGACAGCCTGCATTTGCCGAAGACAAAAGCCGCAATGCACTATCCTGAAGAGAAGGTGCAAATGCGGCATTATGATAATAGTATTTTCAGTCGTTTACTGTTGAAATCGTACCGCCTCCTACGACATCGTCCCCGTCATAGAATACGGCGGCCTGTCCCGGCGTAACGGCTCTTTGCGCCTCTAAAAACTCAACGCGCACCGTTTCCTCGTCCACCGGAAATACGCGGGCGGGCTGTTCTTTCTGGCGGTAACGGATTTTGACCTTGATTTTCAGTATTTCGGGCGGCTTGTCAAAAGCTATCCAATTCAAGTCCTTTACCAAAAAAGCCTTTGCAAATAAATCCTCTTCTCTTCCCAGGACAACGGCGTTATCCGCTACGCGCTTTTCGCACACATAAAGCGGTTCGGGAAGCGCCAACCCAAGTCCTTTGCGCTGTCCTATGGTATATCTTATAAGACCCTTGTGCCGTCCGAGTACGCGCCCCTCTTTATCCGTAAAATCGCCCCATGGGTATACTTTACCCGTCAAGTCTTCAATGGTTTCGGCGTAGTCACCGTCCGTTGCAAAGCAGATATCCTGGCTCTCCTTTTTTTTGGCGTTGTGAAAGCCCTGTTCTTTTGCAATTCGCCGCACCTCGCTCTTTTGATGCTCCCCGAGCGGAAACAAGCTGTGCCTAAACTGCTCCTGTGTCAGATAAGACAAGAAATAACTCTGGTCCTTACCTGCATCTAACCCTTTTAACAAACGGCTCCTTCCGTTTTCGTATTTTATGCGCGCATAGTGACCGGTAACTATGTGCTCACAGCCAAGCTCTCTTGCAAATTGCAGCAGCCTACCGAATTTTATATATCGGTTACATTCAATACAGGGGTTAGGTGTATCTCCCCGTTCATAGGCTTCGATAAACCTGCCTATTACCTGTTTTCTGAAATCGTCCGAAAGATCTAACATATGGTGCTCCATTCCCAAAGCGGAGGCTATGCGCAGGGCGCTTTCCGATTCCTCAAGCGAAAGGCATGAGGAATCGCTCTTCGGGCTGTGACTGAGCAGCATCGTTACCCCGATACACTCATACCCGCTTTTTTTCATAAGATATGCGGCGACTGAGGAATCAACTCCTCCGCTCATTGCGATAAGCGTCCTACTCATTGCCGAGCCTCAGCATTTCATCTATACAGCGCCTTGCCTTTTTCAGCGTTTCCCCGGGCAGGGTTATTTCCTCGCCGCCCGACAGGCGCACACACGAGAGAACCTCCGGCAGCGTCGTCAGCCTCATATCACAGCAATTGCAGCTGTTTGAGAGCGGATAAAACCGTTTATCGGGATTTCCGAACTGTAAGTGCTGTACAATACTGTTTTCGGTACCAATAATAAACTCCCTTTTGTCGCTGTTTTGCGCATACGATATAATACCCGTCGTACTGCCGACAAAATCGGCCATCTCTGAGACTTCCGGACGGCACTCGGGATGAACGAGAAGAAGCGCATTCGGGTATGCGGCGCGCTTTTGCTCTACATCGCGAGTGGTTATATGCGAATGCACGGGGCAACCGCCGCCGATGAGCTTAAAATTCTTTTGAGGCAGCTGCTTTGCTATATAGGCGCCTAAGTTAGGGTCGGGTATAAACAGGATATCTTTTCCCTTCATTCTGCCGATAATTTTGACAGCGGAGGATGATGTCACACAGACATCACAGATTGTTTTAAGCTCGGCGCTTGTGTTTATATAGGCAACCGTCGCATAACCGGGATAAAGCTCTTTTAATCGGGACAATTCCTCCAACTTCAACTGCTGTGCCATTGGACAACCCGCTTCGCGGTGTGAAAGGATGACCTTCTTGCCCGGGGACAGTATCTTTACCGTCTCTGCCATAAAGCGTACACCGCACATAAGAACCGTTTGCGCGGCGGCTTTGGCAGCAGCTTCGCTGAGGGCAAACGAATCACCCGTAAAATCGGCAATCTCAAGTATATCCTGTGACTGATATACATGCGCAAGTATATAGATGCCGTTTTGCTTTTTTAATTTCAGAATTTCCCGCTGCATATCATAAGTGGTCATGCTTATCTCTCCTTATCCCGTATATTGCGGCTCACCCTTCAAACAACTCGGTTGACATATATCTTTCGCCCGAATCGGGCAAAAGAGTAACAATCATTTTGCCTTTGTTCTCCGGCCTTTTTGCAAGCTCCCCTGCCGCCTTGATTGCGGCACCCGAGGATATTCCTACGAGAATACCGTCGGTTTTGCCGGCTTCCCGCGCCGAAGCAAATGCAGCATCGTCTTCTACCGTGATAATCTCATCAATAACACCTGTGTTAAGTATTCTCGGTACAAAGCCTGCCCCGATGCCTTGAATTTTGTGTCCGCCCGCATGACCCGCCGACAAAGCGGGAGAGCTTGACGGCTCGACTGCAACTATTTTTACCGAAGGCTTTTTCGTTTTAAGGTACTGCGAGGTGCCCGTAAGGGTTCCGCCCGTTCCGACACCCGCTACGAATATATCAATTTTGCCCCCTGTATCCTCCCATATTTCCGGTCCTGTTGTTTCAAAATGCGCACGTACATTGGCAGGATTTTCAAATTGACCCGGAATAAAGCTGTCGGGAATTTCTTCTGCAAGCTCTTTTGCTTTTTGTATAGCTCCCGACATCCCCATTTCTCCCCGGGTCAAAACAATCTGTGCTCCGTATGCCTTTATAAGGCTGCGCCGCTCTGCGGACATAGTCTCCGGCATAACTATAATAACCCTGTATCCTCGGGCTGCGGCTATTGCGGCAAGCCCGATGCCGGTATTCCCGCTTGTCGGCTCGATTATTACTGAGTTTTTTTTGAGAAGTCCTTTCCTAAAGGCATCGTCGAGCATATATTTTGCCACGCGGTCCTTAACGCTTCCCGAAGGGTTGAAATACTCAAGCTTAACAATAATTTTTGCCTCAAGACCTTGTTTTTTTTCATAATTAACAAGCTCTAAGAGCGGCGTTTTTCCTATTAACATGTCAACGCTCGTGCAAATATTCGGCATAGCTTCCGTCTCCTAAAAATCTTTGATATTTTTCTGTTTTTTAATCGAAGCTTAAAAATTGTTTTCGTAATTATATCACGGTTTATATCTCTTATCAAGAAGTCAAGTCACATTCGGCGACAGAAATAATTTGATTGAAAAAAATCAAGTCTGTGTTAAAATAGAACAAAAAAGGTGTATGCTATATGAAAAAGATTTTGCTGCTGGGCGATTCTATTCGGGAAAATTATCAAGAGAGGGTAAAAGAGCTTCTTAAGGGGGACGGCTGTGAGGTTTTTCATCCCGACGAAAACTGCCGTTTCTCCCGCTATACTCTTAATTCCCTGCGTCATTGGCTGCCTAAATGCCCTAATCCCGATGTTATTCATTGGAACAACGGCTTATGGGACGTGATGACCGTTTACCCCGAGGACGGCTGCTTTACGGAGTTGTCCGATTATATCAGGGATATGGGGCGCATCCTCAGAGAGCTTAAAAAGACAGGCGCAAAGGTGATTTTTGCCACTACCACTGCCGTCGGAGACGGAAATCCAAACAGGCTCAACGAGACTATTGAGCTTTACAATACCACGCTGATAAATGCCTTAGGGAAAAAGCTTGATGAGGTAAACGATTTGTATTCCCTTACAAGACCGCGGAATAACGTTTATATACGCCTTGATGACAAGGTCCATTTGACTGACGAAGGAATTGAGGTGTGTTCGAAGGCTGTTGCCGACAAGATAAGAGACATGCTCAAATAATGCAGTCTGTCAATAGTTTATGAAAATTTCATACCCAAAAGCGTTGTTAATGCATAAAAATTTCCACCTGTCGGACAATGAGCTTCAGCCGCTGGGCGGCGTCTTTTGCCGTAATTCTTCCTTTTAGGCACATCCCGATGATTTCTGCTTTGTTTCGTTCTTCTCTGTTTAACATATCTCTCATCCCTCAAGTTTTCCCAGAGGTCTGAAATTTTAATGCGTTATTTAACTACTATGAAATTATCATAAATCAGCAACACTGAAATAATGCAGTCTTGCCTTGCTTTAATACCTGTGTTATACTGATTATATTATGATAAAATGAGGATTAATAATGAACGAAAATTCGAAAAAGGGATTTTTATATCGTATGCTTTGCGGGGCGTTTCTCGGAATAAGTATAGTCGCTCCGGGTATAAGCGGCAGCATAATGGCAGTAATGATGGGAATATATGATGAGCTGATTAACATAATCTCCAATCCTTTCAAGAGCCTGAAAAAGAACATTATTTATTGTATCCCTCTTTGTATGGGAGCGGGATTAAGTATTCTCGCCTTTATTAATCTGCTCAAGCTGCTGTTCTCAAGCTTCCCCACTCCCGCATATCTTCTCTTTATAAGCCTTATTGCCGGCAGTATTCCGACGGTATTCAAGCAGGCAAGGAACGGATTTAAGCTTAAATACATAATCGGTATTGCCGCGGCGCTCGCCTTTGCTCTTACAATCGGAATGCTTGCAAAGAGCGATTATATTCTTGCCTCGGATTTAACACAAGCTCCCGACAATATAAAAATCGCTTTCTTTTCGTTTAGCGGCGCAATTGCCGGAATGACAAGCATGATTCCGGGTATGAGCGTTTCAATGATGCTTATGATGCTCGGTGTTTATGAGCCGCTGCTCAATGCCGCCTCGGAACTTACAAAGCTCGGCAATGTTCCGGTCAATTTACTCCTTGTTCTGCCGACGGGTATATGTTTTGTTATCGGAATGGTGCTCTTTTCAAATCTTACTAAAATTGTTTTTAGAAAATTTCAAAGCCTCGCCTATTTTATGGTTTTGGGTTTTATGTCAGGCTCGCTTATCAGCATTTTCCCGGGTCTGCCCAACGGTTTTCGGGACTGGCTGCTCAGCGGTGCGGCAATTTGTATTGGAATCGGAATATCTTATCTTTTTAAGAGACTCGGTCAGAAATTCAATGTAAAAGAGGATTTGATTCAGTGAAAAGAAGAAATCTTATCATAACAGCCGGGGCAGTTACGGCAGGAGCATGCTTAATTAACGACATATACAAGAACCTGTCAATAACCTATCCTCCCGAAAGACCTGATTCGGATGAAGGCAGCGACCTTATTCACCGCCTGCTTTTTTATCTTGACAATCCGTCTTATGCAAAAAAAGAAGGCATTGATATTGATGATAAGTATATAATACAGGCAATAATCCCCGCAAAAAGATATATCGACAACAGATATGACTGCGCCGATTTCCGTATGCAAACGCTCATGCGCATTCTGTATTTGCACGGCGAAAGAATAAAAAGTATTTCGCCCGAAGGCTATAGCCTTATACGCGAAGCATTTCTCGGCGAAAAATACTGGATGACCGAACCGGGTGAGGATTCGGCTTGTTATTGGTCGGAAA
>MWBL01000008.1 GCA_002069015.1 Firmicutes bacterium ADurb.Bin300
GTGGACATCTGCCGCGCCGTGGCAGCCGCCGTGACATGGACTATGGAGTTCGAATCTCTGTTATTGATTTTTATTAAACTTAAACCGTCGGTTATTACCGACGGTCCGCTCTTCCTGGTGAGTTATCGGAGATTCGAACTCCGGACACCCTGCTTAAAAGGCAGGTGCTCTGCCGACTGAGCTAATAACTCGTGTTTTTACGTAACATCAGATGACAGAACAATCTGTCCTGTCATCCGAAAGATGTTTTATCAGATAAACATAAACAGCAATGAAGCTACAAAGGCTATTAAAAAGAAGGCTGTCGCAATAATTTTAGTTACTTTGGCAAGCCTCGCCTCAATTGAACGCCCTTTGTTTTTCCCGAAAAACGTTTCTGCTCCTCCTGCTATTGCTCCAGAAAGCCCGGCTTGACGCCCCTGCTGCAGGATGACAACAACTATAATTCCTATTGATGACAAGATAAGTGTTACACCGAATAAAATCTGATACCAAGTCATTTATATAATTCCTTTCTTAAAAGAGAAATGGATATAATCAACGCCCGAATATATTATCATAAGACAAATTAAAATGCAAGTATTATTTTTTTAAGATTTTTCCATTTTCCCCTCATTTTTTATGAATTATACTTATTAATACGGTTATTATATTCTTGGACGGATAAATGTCCGTCTTCTTCCGAAATTAATTTTTTGGTTTAACTATAAAAGCAGATTGCGTTTGTCAATGCTTTTTGGGCTGCGGTCGATGTTATTTCGCATCCGCAGCCATTTTTTTATATATCATTTTCAATTATATTTTCATATGTTTCGCGCTTTATTATTACCTTTGCTGTACCACCGCTGATAGCAAGTACCGCAGGTCTCGGATATCTGTTGTAATTTGACGCCATTGAGTAATTATATGCTCCTGTTGAGAGAACCGCCACAATATCTCCTGCCTCAACCTCCTGTAGTCGGGTATGCTCTTGAATAAGATCGCCGCTCTCACAGCATCTTCCGGCGATTGTAACAATTCTTGTTCTTGGCAGAGACGCTTTGTTTGCACACACAACCTCGTATTTTGACTGATAAAGTATATATCTCGGATTGTCGCCCATACCACCGTCTATTGAAACATATGTCCTTATGTCGGGTATTGTTTTTACGGAGCCTACAGTATAAAGAGTAACACATTCCGCTCCGACAATAGCTCTACCCGGTTCGATATAAACAAACGGCAAGGGATAATCGATTTGAGCCGCTTTTTTCCTAAGTGTTTCGGAAATCGCCTTCATATACTCCGAAAAATCCTCGGGGCTGTCAGACTCAGAATATTTTATACCAAAGCCTCCGCCAAGGTTTAATTCTTTCAGCGTAATTCCAAAAGTGTCCCTGATTTTTCCCATAAAGCTTAGCATTACCTCTACGGCAAGCTTAAACGGACCAAAGTCGAAAATCTGAGAACCTATATGACAATGAATTCCGCAAAGCTCGATATTTTCGAATGACAGGCATTCCCTAACGGCTTCGAGTGCTTCTCCTGTTTCCAGCGCAAAACCGAATTTGCTGTCAATCTGTCCTGTCTTTACGAAATCATGCGTATGAGCATCTATTCCGGGTTTAATTCGCAGGAGAACGCCCTGTTTTACGTTATACTTTTTTGCGAATTTGTTTAAGGTATGCAGCTCTTCTATATTGTCAATTACAAACCTGCCGACTTTGCAATGCAAAGCTTCTGTTATTTCTTTATCGGTTTTATTGTTTCCGTGAAATACAGCCTTTTCCATAGGAAATCCTACAGACAATGCCGTATAAAGCTCTCCTCCCGACACTATGTCAAGCCCGAGACCCTCTTCCATTACAAGGCGACAAATCTCCTTGCAGGAAAATGCCTTTCCCGCATACAGAACTCGTCCGTTTCCGTAAAACTCGTTTAGGGAGGACACAAATTTTTTACAGTTTTCACGGATTTTGTCTTTATCATAAGCTATCAAAGGAGTGCCGTATGCCTTTGCAAGCTCTACAGTGTCTGCGTTTCCGATTGTAAGGTGTCCCTTTTCGTTTATCTGTATTGAGTCAGATACATACATTGTAACTCTTCACCCCTTAAAGAGCATTCTCGATTTCTTTTTTTACTCCCTGTGTCCCCTCTCCCGAAACAGAGGAAAACGGAATCATTGTCATATCTCCGAATTGTGCAAGCTCTTGCTTTATAGCTTCCTTTGCCGAGTTATACCGGGTTTTATTAAGTTTATCCGATTTTGTTAAAACAATTATATAACGAAAGCCGCCCTCTTTAAGAAATTTTATCATATTTAAATCATCGGCAGTCGGCTTATGCCTCATATCAATTAACAAAATAACAAGCCTTATGTTCCTTCCCGAAGAAAAATACCCCTCCATTAGCTCGCCCCAGCGCCTTTTTTCGCCCTTCGGGACCTTTGCATACCCATAACCGGGCAAGTCCACAAACCGAATATTTTCCCAACCGTAGAAATTAATCGTCGCTGTTTTCCCGGGCGTTGAGCTTGTATGCGCAAGTGATTTTCTTTGCATTATTTTATTAAGCAAAGATGATTTGCCGACGTTGGAACGCCCTGCAAACACAACCTCCGGAAAGCTTGTATCAGGCAGCTGAGCAAATGTTCCGTAAGACGCAAGAAACTCGAAATTGTTAAACAACATATTTACCGACACCCTCGTTTTTCAGTTGAGATACTTCGGGAGCATCCTTGTTTGAGTCTTCATTTGTATCGACCGGCTCACTTTTCTTCTCATTCAGGGAAGTGTTAAAAACCTCTTGTAATGTCTGCACGGTCAAAAAACGAATTGAGGATTTGATTGTCAGGTCGATTTTTTCAAGGTCGGACTCGTTTTCCTTTGGTATGATAACTGTTTTTATGCCCGCCTTGTATGCGGCGGTTGCCTTTTCTCTAAGACCGCCTATCGGAAGAACCGTGCCTCTCAGGGTAATCTCACCGGTCATCGCAACATCGGGTTTAACCGTTCTCCCCGAAAGCGCCGAAACGAGAGCTGTCGCCATTGTTACTCCCGCGGACGGACCATCCTTTGGAACGGCTCCCTCCGGAGCATGAATATGAATATCCTTGTTTTTATAAAAATCACCGTCTATACCTAAAGCAGTGCTGTTACCCCTAATATAGCTGATTGCCGCCTTAGCGGATTCCTTCATTACATCTCCCAATGAGCCGGTAAGCTCCACTTTGCCGGTACCCTCTAAAACAGCCGCCTCAACCTGCAGCATCTCTCCCCCGAACTTTGTCCACGCAAGACCGTTGGCAGCTCCAAGCATCGGCAGAGTGTCAAAAACATCCTTTTTATATTTAACCGCACCTAAATATGAGCTGATATTTTCGGCGTTTATTTTTATTTTACCCTCATTACCCTCGGCAAATTTTGCCGCCGCCTTGCGGCACACGGCAGCAAGCGTGCGCTCGAGAGTCCTCACTCCCGCTTCCTTGGTATACCCGTCAATAATTGCGGTTAAGGCATCATCGGATAAAGCAAGCATCCTTTTGTTTAAACCGTGTAATTTCAGCTGTTTGGGAAGAAGATGTTTTTTTGCAATATTGAACTTTTCCCCGGCTGTGTAGCTGAAAAGCTCTATTATCTCCATTCGGTCTATCAGCGGCTGCGGTACATCGCTTAAGTCGTTTGCGGTAGTTATGAAAAGCACGCGGCTCAGATCAAAAGGTATTTCAATATAATGATCGCAAAAAGCAAAATTTTGCTCCCCGTCAAGTACCTCCAGCAAAGCGGAGGCGGGATCTCCCTTATAATCTCTTCCCAGCTTATCTATTTCATCAAGCAGTAAGAGGGGATTTGCGGACTTCGCTTTTTCGAGAGCCGTTATAATCCTACCGGGCATAGAGCCGATATATGTTTTTCGGTGACCCCTGATTTCCGCCTCATCACATACTCCGCCCAAAGACACGCGCACATACTTTCTGCCCATAGCCTGCGCCAAAGAGCGGGCTATCGATGTCTTGCCTACTCCCGGAGGTCCTAACAGGCAGATAATTTGTGACTTTATATCCGGCACAAAATGCCTTACACCGAGCATTTCAATTATTCTTTCCTTAACCTCGCAAAGACCGTAGTGGTCCTTGTCAAGAATATGCCTCGCCCTTGCTAAATCAAGCTTGTCCCGCGTTAATTTTCCCCACGGCAGGGCTAGACATCTATCAAGATATGTACGAATAACAGACGCCTCCGGTGTTCCCCTGGAGGTCTTCATAAGCCTGTCACACTCGGCATAAAGTATATCTTTAGATGTTTTCGGCATATTGAGAAGGGCAATTTTCCCCCTGTACTTTTCAGCCTCGTAAACAGGCGAATCATCCTCATTAAGCTCAAGGGATATTACCTTGAGCTGTTCACGCAGATAATATTCGCGCTGATTTTTATCAACGCTCTCTTGTACCCGCGCATGAATATCGCTTTCAAGCTCCATAAGCTCCGTCTCTCGGGTAAGCATAGTACAAAGCATTTCGCCTCTCTTAAGCGGATTTAATTCCTTTAAGAGTGCCTGTTTATTCTCTAAAGGAAGCGGAATATTACCTGCTATGTAATCTGTAAGCTCAGATGCCCTCTTTTCAGACATAGCCGAAATGGTCATGTCTGAGGGTAATCGAAACGAGACTCGGGCATAATCCTCAAAAAGCTCCTTAATTCCCCTTACAAGGGCTTCCTCATAATCCTTTTCGGATGACTTTATCGGTCTTTCAAGCCTTTCCTGTGTCACACCGCACAGATAGCGGCTGTTTTCCAAAACCTCACTTAAGACGGCTCTGTACTTGCCCTCAACGGCAACGCGTACATTTTCGGAATTAGGAAGCTTCATAAGATGACGCACCTCGGAAACGACGCCTACTGAATAAAGGTTGGAAATTTTAGGTTCCTCGTCAGACAAATCCTTTTGTGCAACAAGGAAAATCTCGCGCTTTGTATTAAGCGCTGCCTTGAGTGCTGCTATTGATTTTTTGCGTCCCACATCGAAGTGGAGAGTCATTTGGGGAAAAATAACGACACCGCGCATCGCCAACACGGGCAATGCGGCGGTAATCGGTTCTTGTTTTTCCATTGGATTGCATCCTTTCAAGAACTTAAGAGACTAAGACGTTTCAGGCGGGCTTTGATTTATTTTGGCCGTTTACAAGCCTTGCAGCAGAGGAACTCATTTTCCTTTGCGTATTACGCTGATAAATCGGTTCGCCCTTGCCGTCAACGCAATCTTTCGTTATTGTCACTTTTTCAATTGTGTGGTCGGACGGAGTTTCGTACATTATCGGAATAAGTATACCTTCCATAACAGCACGCAGACCTCTCGCCCCTGTATTCTTTTCAATCGTAAGCTCTGCTATTCTTAAAACAGCCTCATTCTCAAAACACAGCTCTACATTGTCCATCTTAAAAAGACTTACATATTGCTTGAGCAATGAGTTTTTAGGCTCCTTTATAATTCTGACAAGCGCATCCTTGTCAAGACTTTGAAGGGCGGTCACTATCGGGATGCGCCCAACCAGCTCGGGTATAAGACCGTATTTTACAAGATCCTGAGGAGTGAGCTTTTCAAGCAGGTCAATGTTTTTTAGGTCGTTTTTGCTCTTAACCTCTCCGTTGAAGCCAAGTATTGATTTACCTAAACGGCTATCAATAATCTTTTCAATTCCGTCGAACGCTCCGCCGCAAATAAAAAGGATTTTCGCGGTATTAATCTGCAAATATTCCTGCTGGGGATGCTTCCTGCCCCCCTGAGGAGGTACGTTTGCCACGGTGCCTTCAACTATCTTCAAAAGTGCTTGCTGAACTCCCTCACCGCTTACATCGCGTGTTATTGCGGGATTTTCAGACTTTCTTGCGATCTTGTCTATCTCGTCAATATATATAATTCCTCTTTCCGCCTTTTCTATATCGAAATCGGCGGCTTGAATAAGCCTTAGCAGAATGTTTTCAACGTCCTCTCCTACATACCCGGCTTCTGTCAGCGTAGTTGCGTCGGCAATCGCAAACGGAACATCCAATATTTCGGCAAGAGTTGAGGCAAGCATTGTCTTGCCGACGCCTGTCGGTCCCAAAAGCAAAACGTTGCTTTTTTGAATTTCAACATTGTCCGGCATTCCTTTGTATACCCTTTTATAATGATTGTAAACCGAAACGCTAAGGACTTTTTTTGCGTTCTCCTGGGCTATGACATACTCGTCAAGCTCTTCTTTAATTTCTTGCGGCTTCGGCAGATAAACATTCTGTGCCTGCGACTTTTTCTGAACCTTCGGTTTCCCACCGTCAATTATTTCAAGGCAGATCCCTATGCACTCATCGCATATAAAAACACCCGGGCCCGCAATAAGCTTTACTACTTTGTCTTGAGTTTTTCCGCAAAAGGAGCAGCGAATATTCTTATTATCGTCTTCGCGCGCCACTAAAACACCTCCGGTATCCCTAATTGTTATCTCTTAAACAGAACCTTGTCGACGATTCCGTATTCTCTTGCCTGTTCGGCGCTCATAAAATTATCCCTGTCCGTGTCGGCAACAATTACTTCAAGAGGCTTACCCGTATTTTCCGCAAGGATTTTATTAATTCTTTCCTTAGTTCGGATAATATGCTCGGCAGCGATTTTAATGTCTGTTGCCTGTCCCTGCGCTCCGCCTAAAGGCTGATGAATCATAACCTCGGAATTAGGAAGCGCTATGCGCTTACCCTTCGCTCCCGACGAGAGCAAAAAGGCTCCCATGCTCGCGGCGATACCTATACAAATAGTCGACACATCGCACTTTATATATTGCATCGTATCGTAAATTGCAAATCCCGAAGTGACCGAACCGCCCGGACTGTTAATATAAAGGCTTATGTCCTTATCGGGGTCCTGTCCCTCAAGATAAAGCATTTGCGCAACGACAAGGCTTGCCGTAACATCGTTAATCTCGTCTGACAGTACAATTATTCTGTCATTGAGCAGACGCGAAAAAATATCGTATGAACGCTCTCCCCTATTTGTCTGTTCGATTACATACGGTACTAATGCCATTTTACATTACCTCCCCGTTTATTAATTATTGTCAATTTCCAAAACGTTAAACATTCTTATTCTTGTCTTCTGTGGTTTTTTTAACCGGAGCTTTTTTCTCCTTATTGCTTTGAGTCTTTTTGGCTGAGCTTGCAGAAGACTCCTTCTTCTGCTTTTCCTTTACCGAAACGGCAGTAGCTTTAACCGTCTTTTTAACGGGCTTTTTCTCTTCTTTTGTACTGTCCGCAGGCGATTGAGCCTTTTTTTCAGTCTCCTTTGCCGCCGGCTTTGATGCTACTGCTTTGTTTATTACAAGTTCCATAGCCTTCTGACGTATAATGTCGTTCTCCAAATCAAGAACAGGAATAGATTTTTTAATTTTTTCCGCATCCATACCGTAAGCCTTCGCGTACTTTTCGATTTCTTTGTTCTTATCATCCTCATTCGCCTCAATCTTTTCAAGCTCGGCAATTTTCATAAGCGCAAGACGCAGCTTGACTTGTTTTTCAGCTTTTTCTTTATACTGTTCTCTGAGCTTTGGCATATCCATTCCGATATATTGCAGATACATATCAATGCTCAAGCCCTGCATTTTCAGCCTATATTCAAAATCGCCTATGTTCTCATCTATTGATTTTTCTATCATTATATCGGGTATTTCGGCAACGACATTCTCACAAAGAGCATCTATAACAGCATCGTCAAAAGCCTCCTTTGCGGCCTTTTCCTTTCTCTCCAGAATATTCGCCTTTATGTCCTTCTTGTATTCCTCAACAGTATTAAACTCACTGACATCCTTAACGAATTCCTCATCAAGAACGGGAAGCTCCTTGACTTTAATTTCATGAAGCTTTACCTTGAAAACAGCTTCCTTTCCGGCAAGCTTTTTTTCATGATATTCGGTTGGGAAAGGTACATTGACATCAAATTCTTCCCCCGTCTTATGACCGATAATCGCATCCTCAAAGCCGGGTATAAAAGAATTTGAGCCGATTTCAAGACTGTGGTTTTCGCCCTTGCCTCCCTCGAAAGCAGCTTCATCAACAAAGCCCTCAAAATCTATTATAACCGTATCACCGGACTTAACAGCCCTGTCATCTATTGTAAGTGTTCTCGCATTTTGCTCTAATGCCTTATCAATTTCGGCATTTACCTCTGCTCCTGTTACCTTTACAGCTTCCTTTTTTGCTGTAAGCCCCTTGTATTTCTTTACCTCAACCTCCGGCTCAACGGTAACTTTAAGAGTTATCTCTACTCCGTCCTTGCCGATTTCGGGAACATCTACATCATAGGGAGTGTCAACGGGCTTAATATTAGACTCCGTGACTGCCTCCTCGTAAAGACGGGGATATAATATTTCAAGCGCGTCCTCATAAAAAACCTTTTCGCCGTACATTTTTTCAATTAAGCTCTTGGGGGCTTTGCCTCTGCGAAAACCGGGTGCATTATATTTGCCCTTGTTTTTTGCGTATGCCTTCGCTATTGAGTCCGCAAATGCTGCGGCGTCGGCGCTCAGCTTAAGCTCAATTGTGTTTTTTTCAATTCTTTCGCAGGATTTAATACTCATAAGTTCTTTCCTTTCAACCTCTGTATATTGAAGTGATCACTCTGCTGATATTGGATTATCCGAAGTATTGTACCACAGTATTAAAAATATTTCTACTGTTTTTGAATAAATTGAGAGTTACTATTTTTCTATAAGACGGGGACAAAAGCCTAAATGGTCGGCGGAAATAAGCTCATAATGAACCCCGTTATAATCAAATGACGCGTTTTTCAGAGGAACAAAACCATGAAGATGACCAAAGAAACAGCGCTTGATGCCCTCACTTTCAAGAACGTTGCAAATCTCTTCGCAAATAAAGCTTTCTCCGATTGGCGGATAGTGCAAAAAAACCACAGCCTGCCCGCCTGTTTTTTTCGCGGCGGCTATAGAGGCCCTTAATCTTCCGGCTTCTCTCGCAAGCACCTTTTCATCGGTCTGCTCGTTTTCACAAAACCATCCCCGAGTGCCGCACACCGCAATATCACCGACAAGATACGAATTGTTGTGAATAAAAGATATCGTCTTAAATCCGCATTGCTCTAAAAAAGCGTTCATTTTCCCTATCGTATTCCACCAATAATCATGGTTGCCCTTAAGGATGAGCTTTTTGCCCCTTAAGGACTCTATCAGTGAAAAGTCCCCGAAAGCCTCGGCAAGAGTCATTGCCCACGAGGTATCGCCTGCTATTACTACGGTATCCTCTTCCCCTACAAGCCTGTTCCAATTGGATTGCAGTCTGTCTGTATAATTGTCCCATCCCTTAAAAACATCCATAGGCTTTTCGCACGTGCTTGACAAATGCATATCGCCTATTGCAAACAAAGACACTTTTTCCTCCAAAATTATATGCCGAGCATTGTGAATATAGCCTCGGTCATATTGTTTTTATCATAGATTTTATCAAACCGTACAGGCTTATCCTTGAGTCCGAGCAGCTGTTCGGGAGCGGCAATCTTGCTGATTTTTTCAAGCTCGGCGAGCATTTCGAACTCATCTGTACGCGGTGTTTCTCCCGTCAGGGCAAACAAAACCGCACTCGGGAACTTAAAAGGACTCGCTGTAGCGGCAATCACGGTTGTGCAGGAATCTCCCGTTTCTTTTTTGTACTGCTCATATACGTTGATTCCAACCGCTGTATGCGTATCGGAAAGATAGCCGTACTCGTTAAAGCAGTCGGCTATGGTAGCAAAAGTATCCTCCTCCCCGCATGAGCCTGCGCTGAAAAACTCTTTAAGCTTTGATTTTACAGTACCGCTTACCGTATATTCTCCCTTTTCATTAAGAAGACTCATAAGACCGCTTACATATTCGTCGTCCTCACCGGAAAGCAAATAAAGGAGTCTTTCAAGGTTGCTTGAAATGAGTATGTCCATCGACGGGGATACGGTAGTATAAAACTCCCTGTTCCTGTTATAGCTTCCGATATTAATAAAATCGGTAAGCACCTTGTTTTTGTTTGAGGCGCAAATAAGCTTGTTTACGGGCAGCCCCATCCTTAAAGCATAATATGCGGCAAGAATATTTCCGAAATTGCCTGTGGGCACGACTATATTGATTTTTTCGCCGAGCTTTATTTTGCCGGTTTTCAATAAATCGCAGTAAGCGGAGATGTAATAGACTATCTGCGGTACAAGTCTGCCCCAATTGATGGAGTTGGCAGAGGAGAAGGTAAGATTGTTTTCCTTAAATTTACCAAGTATCTCTTCATTCGTAAAAATTGATTTTACTCCGTTTTGAGCATCGTCAAAATTTCCGTTTATAGCCGCAACGGCTACATTGCTTCCCTCCTGGGTTGCCATCTGGAGCTTTTGCATATTGCTGACGCCCATGTCAGGATAGAAAACGACTATTTTCGTGCCGCTGACATCCTTAAAGCCTTCAAGAGCGGCTTTTCCCGTATCTCCCGAGGTAGCGACAAGAATGACGATTTCTTTGTTTCCTTGCCTTTTTTTTGCACTTTCCGTCAAAAAATAAGGCAGAAGCTGCAGCGCCATATCCTTAAACGCACAGGTTGGGCCTTTAAAAAGCTCAAGTACGTACTCATTCTCCGTTAGCCTGACTACGGGAGCTACAGCAATAGAGTCAAATTTTCCTTTTTTATATGCACCCTCAACGCAGTAATCGATTTCCTCCTGCGTAAAATCGGTAAGAAAGAGCGATAATACGCTCTTTGCTCTTTCAATATAGCTTTTATCGGCAAGCCGCATAATATCCCTGAGCGAAACACTCGGTATTTCTGTGGGTACATAAAGACCTCCGTCCGATGAAAGACCGTCTGTTATAACTCTTGCCGAGGAGACATTTACGGCGTTGTTCCTTGTAGATGTGTATTGCAATACAAACACTTCCCAAATAAATTGTCTGCTCATTTTAGCAGATAAGAAAATCGTTGTCAAGCACCGGAATTACATCAATATTGATTATTCGCACCGAAGTACCGCAATACATCAGGGATCAGTTACCAAAGGTGAGTCGGTAAGCGAGAACAGATAAAGACAGCCTCCGTTGATGAGACTGCCGGAAAAACTGCGGGTTGCAATTCGCTTATTTAAGGTGACGAAAGCCGGCACAGCTCAATAAGGCAGTCCCGTATATTTGATGCCCAGCCGTTTCAAGGCTTCGTCTATGGTAATCTCTCCGTTTTTATATTTATCCCCGATCTCCTTTGCTTCCTCATATTCTGCTTTGCGCGTTTGATATATTTTCCTGTATTCCTCATTGTCCGGACGGTTATTCAAATCAACTTCCGCCGTATAAACGAGCATCGCTAAACCGTCTATTCGCTGTTCCATAACGTATGTTTTGCTTTTCAGAATTTCTTCGTCGCTTAGTTCGTTCGAATTGGTTAAGGTGGCGGGAGTCGAACCCAATACGCCTGAAACACGAAATCTTCCGCGCCCTCGCGCGTTTTCCGTACGAGTAAGAATATTGCCTAAATATATCATTCCCCCCGTATGTAAGCATTGAGGAACAAAATTTGTACAGTCATTTCCGGCGCCGCCGCCCCAGTTATAGACTGTCGAATAATAACCGGGGGTATCGTATACGGATGTGGAATTATAGTCACCGTAATCATACGCATATTGGGCAGTTAAATCTCTTAACTTGAATTATAAACTGCTCTCTCGTTATCTATATATAGTTTAAACGGTTATCTGTATCAATGACAGCGTTTTCACTTTCAAAGACTTCCCCATTCGCAACAGCCACGCAACAGCCATTTTAAAGTCGTCGTTCATTTTCAATCCTTTTCCGGTAGCTTTTGAATACAGAACCGTAAACTCATTTGCGGCATCATTAAAACTGTAATCGTTTGTCAGTTTGCTTTTAAAAGAAAGCCCTTCCATAGCAGTACCAATAAACTTAAGATTACCGTTGGTTTTCGCCGTCCGATTAATCCTTAATATTTCATTTTGGCGTTGACTTCGCGAAGAACATCCTCATTCATTTTGACGAGCTTTCTGTCATATGTCAAAATACCGTTGACCTCAAACTCAACATCGCTTACCTGAGTGTAAACCGCCGCACAAAGACCCTTGGGGATAAGCGGTATAAGCTGCTTTTCAAACAGCTTTTTATATGCCGCCGTTAGAGTTTCTTCTGATTTGTACATAACATATCCGAAGCTTTTACTCTTGTTATAGACATGCTCGCCGATGATATAGCTGTACCCGCCGTATTCGCTAAGCACAAAGGGTCTGCCGTCCTTTTTGGGCATGGTGACGGGCAAAATATATCTGTGAATGCTCCTAAAGTCCTTGCCGCCCTGGTCGTACCAGCCGCTCACGTGGTCTACAAAGCGGCTCGGGTCGAACGCCTTGACTTTTTCGCCGATTTCCTTTGCGTCAAACTGCCCCCAGCCCTCGTTAAAAGGCACCCAGCAACAAATCGAAGTGTGGTTGTAAAGCATATCGAGAATTCTGAAAAGCTCTTGCTTAAAATTTTCACGCCATTTCGGGTTTTCTCTTGAAAAAGCCTTATACTTATTGTCCTTGACCTTGATATTCAGGTTCGGCAGCACTCCCGCGAGGAAGTTGCCTATGTACTCCCCTCCGCTGACCATATCCTGCCAAACAAGCATTCCGAGACGGTCGCAGTGATAATACCAGCGGGAGGGTTCAACCTTGATATGCTTGCGAAGCATATTGAAGCCGAGGTCCTTCATTTTCTGAATATCGTATATCATAGCCTCTTCGCAAGGGGGCGTCATGCCGCCGTCACACCAATAGCCCTGGTCTAAAAGACCGTTTTGAAAATACGGCTCATTGTTCAAAAAAAGCCTCGGTATTCCCTGCGCGTCATTGTCTATTGAGAATTTTCGCATACCGAAATAGCTGAATACCGTGTCCGTTATCTTACCTTTGACCTTAAGCTCAAGCTTCAAATCGTATAAATTCGGCTCCTCGGGGCTCCAAAGCTTCATTTGAGGTATTTCTATATAATCGTCCGCGGATATATCCTTTTGAGCTATTGCTTTGCCCCCTAACGATACCTCGGCAGACAGCCGTACGCCGCTTCCGGACGCTTGGGTTTTTATATAAATCCTTGAGTTGTCAATATCGGGAAGCAGCTTAAGTGATTTTATATATGTCTTATCCACCCCCTCAAGCCAGACGGTCTGCCATATTCCCGTGGTAGACGTATACCAGATGCCGTGACTTTTTTTAGTTTGCTTGCCCCTTTGCTGCCAGCCGTCGTCCGTAGGGTCATAGACACTGACCTTAAGCTCGTTTTCGCCGTCTCTGAGATACTTCGTAATATCGAAGGAAAACGCGTCGTAACCGCCGACGTGAGAGCCGACTGTCATATTGTTGATAAATACGCGGCACTGCCAATCCACCGCTCCGAAATGAAGAATTATATTTTTGTCCGAGAGAGAGCTATCAAGCGTAAATATTTTCCTGTACCAAAGTCTTTGATTTCGGGTAATTGTCCTTTCCACCCCTGAAAGAGAGCATTCAACAGCAAACGGAACTATAATAATTCCGTCCCCTTCCCCCATATCCTTAGCCTTTTCTTCCGTAACCGAATACTCATATTCGCCGTTAAGACACTGCCAGCAGTCTCTTTTAAGCTGCGGACGCGGATATTCACAAAGCGGTTTGCTCCTGTCAATCTTGTCAAACCATATGGTTTTTAGTTCTGCCACAATATCATCTCCCTGTTAAATTATAATAGCGACAAAGATTATTGTCAATATTATTCCGCTGTTATTGACTTGATTGCCCAAGCGGTATAATATAGATTTAAAGGGGTGATAAAATGACTGAAAGCGAGCTCAGGGCAAAAAGCGCCAAAAAGATAAGGACGGCTGTTGCGCTTCTTTTTCTCTCCTCTGTTACAGCCTCTTTTTTAGCGGTCCTGCCCGAAAATAACGGCATTCTCTCTCCTCTCGGTCAGATATTTCAAATCCTTTCCCTTATAATTTCCCCTGTTTTAATATTAAGGGCTTTGTCTCTTGAGGTTAAACGGACTGCTCGCTTTAATAAGAAATACCTCGGCTTTGCAACGGTTTTAAGAGTATATTTTACGGTTATTGTGGTTTTTTCGATTTTCTATTCTCTTCTTGTAAGATTACACAGCTCCTCAGCGGCGGTCTCAGACTCAACCGCTTTCAGCGTGATAATTTCTGCCTTGGGCATACTCGGCTGTTTTTTCTCGTATTACTCATTCGTCGCGGTGCTTTCAGGTTGGTTAGCTTATTGCGCTTGTGGCTCAAGGCCGCTTATCATAATGTCCGTTATTACGAGCGCCGAGGGTTCCTCCGTATTTTTGCTAAAGCTTTTAAGCTCCTTAAGCAGCGCCTTCGGGAACGATTTCGGAATTAACTTGATTGAGAAAATTATTGATAAAAAAACAATAATGGGAATGCTCAGCGCAGCTTTGTATCTGACGGCTTTCTTCATGTTAACTCTTGCCGTCCTTGTTTTCCGTAAAAAAGCCAAAAATGAAACGGAAACGTATATGAAGCCGAATTTGATTAAGCATCAACATAATAAGGGCAGCTTTGCCCCGGACAAGAAAAAGCTTTTCGGAATGGATGAGGATGAATATATTCCCAAGCCCACACCGGAAACAGATGAAGAAGCCGGCTCTGATTCAGATGTGTCCGACATCTGATAATAAACAAGTATCCTTTCGAATATACTTTGACAAAGGCATTTTTCGGAGGTGTTTAATTTGAGGCGCTTCGTTATTCTAATCATTATAGCAGTCTTCATCCTGTTGGTAGGCTGCAGCATTATTAAAGATTTATCTCAGGGCATTGGGGCAAATACTACTGAAGAAATATCGCAATCAAGTTCAGAAGCTCTTCCCGAAGGTGTGGATTCAGAATATCTGAAAGCCGTCTGGATTTCTCAATTTGAGCTTTCCATGGCCTCTGACGCTGATAAAAGCGAGGCGGCATTCAGAAGCAAAATCTCAAAAATGCTCCAAAACTGCGCCGATAACTCAGTTAATACGGTAATAGTTCAAGTACGCCCTTTTTCCGATGCCTTTTATCCTTCAAGCATTTTTCCCGCAACACAATTCCTTTCCGGTACCCAGGGAGTATATGTAGGTTATGACGCTTTAGGGATATTAGTCGAGACAGCAAAGCCGCTCGGTCTTTCTGTGCAGGCATGGATAAATCCTTACAGAATTTCAAAGGAAAAAGATTTTTCGGCTTTGTCGGCTGATAATCCCGCCAAGATGTGGTATGACAATGATAAAAATACACGAGATCTGATTATATGCGATAAGGGCATTTACTTCAATCCCGCCAGTCTTAAGGCCCAAAAGCTGATTATTGACGGGGTGCGCGAGATTGTTGCGAATTACGATATAGGCGCAATTCATTTCGACGATTATTTTTATCCCACGAAAGAAGCCCAAATAGATGCACCCGATTATGAAAAATATAAATCTTCAGGCGGCGTCTTGAGCCTTGATGAATGGCGCAGAGCTAATGTCAGCGGTCTTGTTTCCGGCGTTTATTCCGCTATAAAGTCCTTAAAAAGCGATGTCGCTTTCGGAATAAGCTGCTCTGCCAACCTTGAAAAGAACTTCAACGATTTATATGCGGACGTTTACGAATGGAGCCGTAATGAGGGCTATGTCGATTATCTGATGCCGCAAATTTATTTCGGTTATGAGAATGAGAGCATGCCCTTCACCAAAACGGCAACCGCGTGGTCAAATCTTATCTCGGAAAAATCAAAAGTGGATTTATACTGCGGTATAGCCGCTTATAAAGTGGGAATCGAGGACAAAAACGCAGGAACAGGGAAAAACGAATGGCTCCAAAACAGCAACATTCTCGCTCGGCAGTTGACTGACCTTAAGGCTATGCCGGCTTATAAGGGCTTTTCCTTTTTTTCTTACTCTTATATTTTTGAAGATAATTTAAGCGCAGCCGCTCAAAAGGAGCTTAATAACCTTATTGATGTAATTTAGACAGATTTCAGATTACATTTCCAATCATAAACAAATGGCTTTTGAAAAGGCCCTTTTGAACAAGTCCAGTAAAAATGGACAATAGAAAAAAGAGACCTCCTGTAGTAGAATTAAAGAAACTACCATAGGAGGAATTTTTATGCCCAGAGGTTATAGATATATCGGTGAATATGAAAACGAAATACTTGAATTAAGAAAGCAGGGATTAAGCAAGAGAGAAATCTGTGAAAAAATCGGATAGCTGAAAATTTCTTTTCAATTCTCAAAACAGAGTGTATTTACTGGGTGAAAGTTAAAACCTAATACATACACTGCTACAATAATTACCGTATTCAACAAAAACAAAACTGACGCCATTAGAAGATGCCGGTTCATTGCTTAAATCTTAATATTCTGCCTTAGGTGGTCTTTTTTGTACTGTCTGTACAATTTTGGGCAGTTCATTTTGTTTATGAAAAATGCGATTTTTTATATTGTCAACACAGCATTATTATGCTAAAATAAAATATAACTGTAAAGGGCTTTGAAAATTGATGAACGGTGGAGTCTACTTGTACGATTTGAAGGGACGTTTGCTCGCTGATTTCGGAGCTTTTCTCGGAAAATGCGAGCACATGAAGCTTAAATACTATTCAAAACACGCAAATAAAAAGCAAGAAAAGCTGCTCTTACACCTAATGCGCGATAACCGCAACACATTGTGGGGACGAAAAAATAATTTCAGTCAAGTTCACTCGGTTGAGGATTATCAAAAAATTGTTCCTCTCTCACGATATGAGGATTATGATGAATATGTTCGGAGAATGGCAAACGGTGAAAAAAACCTGATAACAAGCCGCTATGGGCGCAGGTTTACCGAATCCTCCGGCAGTACGGGGCGTTCAAAGCTCGTACCGCTTTCCGCAAGGGCGGAATGGGTATGCCAATGCTTTACCTTCAGCGCGCCTGTGGGCTGTGCGGTAAAATGGTTTAAGTCAAAAGGACGCCGTCTACCACCGCAAAAAGGTCTTCTTACGGCTGAAATCAGCAGTCGCAAGCTTCCCGGGGGTAAAACCGTAAGCTGTCTTTCATCAATACCGATGCTCAACCTCAAACCTCTTATACCAATGATTACATCCTCGCCTAAGGAGGTTTTGTTTCCTCCGGACGATTGTGATATGAATATGCATTACATAAAGCTTCGTTTCGCCCTGCCTGACGAAAAAATCAGCTATTTGTGCACTATCTTTATCACGACTCTTGAATCAATGTTTTTTTATTTAGAAAATAACTGGAGAATGCTTTGTGACGACATCGAAAAAGGCACTATAGACAGCAGCATTGTTATTCCGGATGATTTCAGAGAAAAATTTGAAAAAAGACTAAAGCCCATGCCCGAGCGCGCTGCACAGCTTAGGGCGGAATTTGAAAAAGGCTTTGACGAATCGCCCATCATTCCAAGGATATGGCCAAAAGCAGAGTGGATGTACGGCATGGGGACGGGAGCGCTCTCACTCTATGCGAAAAAGCTTAGGCGATACGTGGGTGAGGATATGCCTATTCATTACCTTGGGTATGCTGCAACAGAAGCGCTTATGGCAATACCTATTGAGCTTAACTCATTTGAATATGTTATGCTGCCTCAAAACGGTTTTTACGAATTCAGACCTCTTGACGCCCCGAAAGAGAGCCGCTTGCTTACTATAAGCGAGCTTGAGGTCGGCAAGGAATATGAGCTTATTTTGACTAATATGAGCGGGTTTTATCGCTATCAGATTGAGGATGTCGTTAAGGTTACGGGATATTATTATCAGTCACCGAAAATAACATTCTGCTATCGTCTTAATCAGATTGCAAACATAAGCGGCGAGAAAATCAGCCAAATGGCATTTGACGAAATCGTTGACAACCTTTCGGAATATATGGATGACCTTTATATCGGATACAGCATATATCCCGACCGCACAACTTCACCCGGTCATTATGTGCTTTTTATCGAAACCGCTTCACCCGTTGATACCGAGAAACGCTTAAGGTACCCCAATGCGTTTGAGGAGATGCTGTGCAACGGTAACGTTTCCGTCAAGCCTCTGAATAAAAGCGGAGCTCTCGGTCACTGTGAGGTTAAATTTTTACGCCAAGGAACTTATGATGAATACCGTCAGCTTCTAAAATCAAAAGGCGCAAATCTTAATCAGATAAAGCCCATTAAGCTTATTAAAGACGGTGAGAAAAAAGAATTTTTCCTGTCTCATGTAATTGAGGAGAGAACACAATGACGACACGGCACAAAGGAAAGCTCCCCTTAGAAATGTATGATAAGGTAAACTATATGTGCCGTAATTATATGGACAGGATGGCGCGTTTTGAGCTTGATTACCCTTTTAAGATTGACCCTGAGGCTTTTAAGGTTGTAACGGCGCGCTTTCTGGAAAAAGCACTTGTTTTTCGTTCAATACTTGCCAAAAGTCCGATAACTCCCTTCTGGCGAGTTTCGGATTATAACATTGACGATGCGGTTATTGTTTCTCAACCTGAGGATCTTAATGCGGCAAGGGAAGAGTTCTTTTCTCAGGAAATACCGACAAGCAGTAATCTTCAAATCAAAATAGCGCTGTTCTTCCATAAGGAAACAACATGCGTTTGCTTTATTTGGAACCATATGTGTATGGACGGCGGCGGATTTAAGTCCTTCTGGAGCGATTTTTGCGGCAGCTACACGGACTATATAAATAATGCAGCTGCTCCCGTTAGGTTTTCAGACGGTTCGCGTGCTTTTTCCGAGGTCTATTCGGATTTAAGCAAGGAAAATAAAGCAAGGGCAAAAAAGCTTTTTGCTGCCTGTGTTTCCCCCAAGGATAAGCACCGCTTTCCATTTTCGAAGGGGAAAGAAAACTGCGGTGTGGTTATGGTAAGCAAGGAAATTGCCGATGAAATATTTATTGCCGCAAGGAATGTTTGTAAAAAAGAGAGCGCCACAGTAAATGATTTGCTTATAGCCTCTTATATTGACGCCTTGGGCAAGCTAATAGATATTAAAGAAGACGAGGCTGTCAGTATCGCCTATGCGGTTGACCTTAGGCGCTACATAAAGGACACGAGCAGGATAGGATACACAAATCATGTCTCCTTTGCACACTGCAGCCTTTCTCAAAAAGGCGGAACAATAATCGAAACCCTGCGCCGCGTTGCCTCAATAAACGCCAAAACCAAACAAGACCCGTTTATGGGGCTTCACGGACTTCCGCTTCTTAATTTCGGATATAAAAGCATGATATATGCCCAAGCGGAGCTTGTTATTAAAGCATTTTATAAAAATCCTCCGCTTGCGGTAAGTAATGTAGGCGCGCTTGATGCCGCGGCATTTTCGCTTTGCGGCAACGAGCCGTGCGGTGTCTTTGTAGCGGGAGCCGCAAAAAACAAGCCCTGTGCTATGATGACAGCTCTCACACTGAAGGATAACTTGTTCCTCTCCATTTGTGTGCGCGGAAATGAAGAAGACAGAAAAATCCTTGAAAAGTTTTTTGATGAGATTGAAAAAAGCATTATCGCTCTGTCAAAGCCATAATGCTTTATCAATTCATAAAACTATCTATATTATAAGGCTTTTAAAGGCTTTTGACAGATAGTCGGCGCAAACGGTCGGAGTTACACAGAATTCAGTATGCTCTTTTGCTGCGTAATCTGCGGCAAGACCGTGTAAATATGCCGCAAGAGCCGCCGCGTCAAATTCGTTGATATTGGCAGCGAGGGCCCCCATAATCCCTGAAAGCAAGTCGCCCGAGCCGCCCTTTGCAAGCCCTGAATTGCCGGTGATGTTAGTTCTGACATCACCGTTTTTGTTTGCAATTACGGTTTTATACCCTTTTAAGAGAAGAGTTACACCATACCTTTGGGCAAACTCTTTTGCGACATTTTCACGGTTTTTATTTATAAAAGCCGTATCCCTTCTTATGAGCCGTGCCATTTCGCCCGGGTGTGGGGTTAAAATAAGCTTCGCTGCGGTATTGCTGAGCATATCCGGTTTTTTTGAAACGCAGTTGAGAGCGTCCGCATCTATGATTACAGGGCAGGCGACGGTTTCTATTACATACTGCGTTATCTGCACCGTATCCGCGCTAATACCCATGCCACAACCAATAACGACCGCCGAGGCATTGCCCGTTTCCCTCTCAAGCGCCGATAAACAGCGGGAAGAAAGCATTCCGTTTTCATTTGCGGGCAAAGGAAGAAAAACCGTCTCGGTTAAATGTGCGGTCACGGCATTATAAATAACATCGGGAAACGCTGCCTTTACAAGTCCCGGTCCGCTCCTTAACGCCCCTAACGCGGCAAGACACAGGGCGCCGGGCATATTCAGACTGCCGCCTATAATAAGTACGGTGCCGTATGTTCCCTTGTGCGAATCATTCTCGCGCAGGGGCATCATTTTTTGTGCCGATAGCTTATCAATAATCATATCATTTATACCCTATCACAATTGCAGTCGCAACGCTTTTTGTATGTGTTATACTCACACTAAAGCTATATCCTGTTTCTTCGGCTATTTCTTTTGCGTTTCCCGACAAAAAAAGATACGGCTTGCCGCTGTTTTCATGTAAAACCTCGACTTGTGAAAGCGAAAAACCGCGAACCCCGGTACCTAAAGCTTTTGAAAACGCTTCCTTTGCCGCAAACAAAGCCGCACAGCGCTGAGCCCTTGCCGAATCCGGGACACCTTGCAACTCCGCCTGCTCGTTGGGTCCGTAAACTCTTTCAACAAATCTTTTGCTTTTTACGGATTTTTCTATACTGTCGATTTCTATGCTGTCAATTCCGACTACCATAACGTTCCTCTCAATCACTTTATTGGTTCAAACGTTTCACGCCTATACGCTTAAAGCCGTAAAAACGCAGAGCATTATCACGCTATCGTCTAAATCCGCCTCAAGCTCTCTCTTGTACCGTTTATTAAATATTCTTACAACACCTTTAATACTTGAAAGATTGTCTTGTACCGAAGAGGAGGCTCTAAACCCGGACTCCGAAATAACCGAAAGCATATACTCCGCGAAATCATTTATATCAATAATCTCGCCGTTATCAGCCCAAAAATAATCAGCACAAATCTCAAGGGCGGCAATGAAATAATCAATTAAACCTCTACCGTAATAAAGGCGTCCGGTAAGAATTTCCGTACATTTCGCAGATACCGGGCTTTTATTGATTATCCTGCCAGAGCGTCTGACATTAGCTTCAAGAACGCTCAGTTCATGCATAAAGCTATTGGCTAAATATTCAAAATAAGCCTTCTTCTCTTCCTCTATTCTAAAGGAATATTTTTTCCCGTAAAGCTTACCGAAAAACTTAAAAGTATCCCGATAGCCCATATTCATATTTTTCATCATAGCATCATGCTCAAAGTTCATAAAAGGACCGAGAAAAGAAGACGGATAAAGATACTTAACGAACGGATGGTTGCGGTAAGCTTCATGACAGCATTCGGGATTAAGGTCAACCGCAAACACTTCGGTTGCTCCGAGCTTAAACGCCGAGGCTATGGGAAGCTTATCGTAATAACCGCCGTCAATATACGACTGACCGTTTATTACAGCCATAGGGAAAATCGGAAAAACGGCACAGGAAGCGTTAATCCAATGCGCAAGCATATCGGGCAGGATGTCTTTTTTAGTAATTTCCACAGGCAAAAGAGAAGGAAACTTAACGGAAATTAAGGCGTAGTCAATTTTTGATGAAAAGAATTTATCTTCTTTGGCAGCTTTTTGTAAGTTATTTATAAACGGAGTAATATCTGCTCCTTTATAGGCTAAATAGCTTTTTAAGAACGGTTTTAAGGAAGACATTTCCTCAACTAACGAAACAAACTTACCGTCAAGGTTTATGCCGTTTACCATAACATCCTCAAGAGTCAGGTTTTCCCAAAAGTGTTTACATGTCTCATATTCTTCCTGGGCATAAAAAGCGGCGTTAATCGAGCCTATAGAGGTGCCCACAGCGATATCGAATTCATATCCGAATTCATTCAGGGCGCTCCACGCACCTATTTGATAGCTTCCCTTCGAGCCTCCCCCGGAAAATGCAATCGCTTTTTTCAAAAAAACACCTCCAAAGACAACAAGGCGGACGAATTCTCTCCGTCCGCCTTATAAATATCTTTTTATTCCGAAGTAACTGCGGCTTCCTTTTCATCGGCTGCCGCTTGTTCGGTCTGTTGCTGTGCAAGCTCTTCTTCGCTCAGGACGGAGCCTCTTCCGATTCTTTCAATAAATTCAGACATATCCTTATATTTTACCTGAACACCTTTTTTGACATATAGAACGTTGATTCCGATAAGCAGTAAAAATCCGAGAATTACAAGAAAAGAACCAAACGCGACTTTTCCTGAATACATATCCGCAAACAAGGATGAAAATTTGGAATTCATTACGGAATAGCAAATTATGCTGCCAAGCATAAAAAGAACTCCAAGAGACGACAAGGCAATATTCCTTTTAATTCCCTTGTTATTAAGAGAGCATGAAAGCGTAACAAACACAAGATTAAGAATGCAGATAACCGCGGCAAGTAAAACGAATACTATTGCTAAAGCATAACAGATAAATGCTGTTCCTAACAATTCGGAAGAAAATAATTTCGTTAAAACATCAAAGTTCATGTTGCCCACAACATCCGAAACAAGGGTCAGTATTGAAACACTTGAATTAATAGGTGAAAACGGAATTTGTGCGGTTACTTGAACAAGCGGAAGAAAGAGCATTCCAAGAGGAACAAATATAAGTAAAAGTCTTGCTATAGAATACTTTGAGCCGATTGTAGCAGCCTTTAATCTGTCAACCCTCGGCTGCATACGAATATGCTCCGCCTCTGCTTTGTCAGCATCGGCAGCAAGCCTTTCCTCCATATTATAGTACATTAAATTGACACCGCACTTGGGACATTCGGGCTTATAATCAATAAGCCTTAACCTGTAGCCGCATTTCGGGCAATTAGCCATAATAAAAACTCCTACTCATTTTTTCTGGGACGGAATAACACACATTCACTGATTTTGTTAACATTATAGCACAATGAATCTTTGTTTTCAATAATAATTTGATTTTTCGATTTATTTTCTGTTTCGACAAATTTTAGATAGCTTAAATACCTCAAAGCTCCAAAATAAGATTATTGTTTTTTTGAAACAGCAAGCTTTGCCTTCTTCACGATATTGTCCGCATCGAGACCAAATATATGAAGAAGCTCTGCCGCAGGACCGGATTTACCGAAAACATCCTCAACTCCGACGCGGAGAACAGGCACGGGGAAGCTTTGTGACAAAACCTCACATACGGCACTGCCGAGCCCTCCGAATATACTGTGTTCTTCCGCCGTAACAACTGCGCCTGTCTTTTTTGCAGAGCTGATAACGGTATCCGAATCAAGCGGCTTTATGGTAGCCATATTAATCACTTCAGCCGAAATACTTTCCTTTTCAAGGGTGTTTGCGGCTATTATTGCCTCGTTTAACATAAGCCCCGTTGCAATAATCGTAACATCCGTGCCCTCCTGAATAACGTTTGCCTTGCCGATTTCAAATTTATGGTCAGGCTCAAAAACTCTCGGCACCGCTAAACGCCCAAAGCGCATATATACGGGTCCCTGATGCTCAACAGCCGCGAAAACGGCAGCACGAGCCTCAACATCGTCCGCGGGGTTTATTATTACCATTCCCGGAATAGAGCGCATTAGAGCAATATCCTCACAGCACTGATGGCTTGCGCCGTCCTCTCCTACGGAAATGCCTGCATGAGTCGCCCCGATTTTTACGTTAAGCTTCGGATAGGCAATCGAATTTCTCACCTGCTCGAATGCCCTGCCGGCGGCAAACATGGCAAAGGTACTTGCGAAAACGGTATAGCCCGTAGCGGCAAGACCCGCCGCTATGCCCATCATATTGCATTCTGCAATTCCCGTATTAAAAAATCTATCGGGAAAAGCTTTCTTAAAGGAACCCGTTTTTGTGGCGGCGGAAAGATCCGCATCAAGCACCACCACATTTTTATTCTTTTCGCCAAGCTCTACGAGAGCCTTGCCCCAGGCTTCACGAGTAGCGGTTTTAATAATATCAGCCATTTGTATCTCCTTTCCTTATTACTGCAAAAGCTCCTGCAATTTAGCGTTTAGTTGCGCCTGCGCATCTTCATACTGCTCCTTGTTGGGGGCGGTACCGTGCCAGCTCACTTCATTCTCCATAAACGAAACATCCTTGCCCTTAACGGTTTTCGCTACTATGACCGTGGGCTTGCCCTTAAGCTTTTTTGCACGGTCAAAGGCTTCTTCAATTTCGTCAAAACAATGACCGCAGATTTCAATAACATTCCACCCAAACGCGGCAAATTTTTCGGCAATTGGGTAGGGAGAGTTGACCTCTTCTATTGTTCCGTCAATTTGCAGATTATTGTTGTCAACTACGGCAACGAGGTTGTCGAGTTTCTTCGCCGCTGCATACATAGCCGCCTCCCAAACCTGACCCTCCTCAATTTCACCGTCGCCAAGAACCGCATATACGCGGCTGCCGCTGTTTTTCAGCTTCAGTCCCAACGCCATTCCGCACGCCGTGGAAATTCCCTGACCCAGCGAACCTGTGCTCATATCAATACCTGGTAACATCTTCATGCTCGGATGTCCTTGAAGGTCGGAATCGGGCTTGCGCAGTGTCTTCAGATGCTCAACCGGAAAAAATCCCCTGTGCGCCATAACCGAATAAAGGCAAGGGGCCGCATGACCCTTTGAAAGCACAAAACGATCGCGGTTTTCGTCGCTCGGTTTTTCGGGGTCAATTCTCATTTCCTTAAAATACAAGTAAGTAAGTATATCGGCTATGGAAAGAGAACCCCCCGGATGACCGGACTTTGCGTTGAACGTGCCTTCAATAATGCCCATTCGAACTTTTATGGCAGTCTCCTTAAGGCTTCTTTTTTCTAAATCGTTCATTTATATCCCTCCAAAACAGATTTTATAAGTCATTTGCTATGTAGTTTTCAGTGAGATAGCAGATAAAATCAGCTACCGCGCCTTTATTCGCATCACATGCGCAGTACTTCGATACCGCCTTCACTTTTGGCGGAGCTTTGGCACAACAAGCAGGAACAGCAACCGCTTTAAGCATATCAAGGTCGTTGTAATAATCCCCTATTGCCGCAGTGTTCTTCATATCTACCGAAAGCATTTGTGCGAGCTTTTTTAATGCATTACCCTTATCGGTATTTTTATTGATTATTTCAAGAGTAAACCTTGATGTGGGAACGGACTTTATGCCAAGGTTTAATTCTCGGTTTACCAGCGAATTTATTTCCCCGATATTCTGCGGCTTGTCAAAAAATGTTATCTTGCCCCAATCACCTCCGGGAACCTCAAATAACGAGTGACAGACCTTATGGTCAAGACTGTCAATAAGCGTGAAGACTTTGCCGAACAGCCGCGGTTTTACGAGATAAATCATATCGCGAGTATGAACAGTTATTTCTGCAGACGGCCACAGCTGTGCAATACTGAAAACCATCGCCTGACCGTCATTGCCAATGCTTTGAAACGAGAGAAGGGCGCCGTTTGCGTTATCATATATTCCCGCCCCGTTCAGAAATATAAGAGGAGTTTTGATATTTAGCCTGTTATATATCTTAAGAGCAGACTGCAGATTTCTGCCTGAAGCTAAAGTAAATCTGCCGCCCTTACTTGTAAACTCGGCTATGGCGTCAATATTTGCCCTGACAGTTCTCCTGTATCTGTCGTTTAGCGTTCCGTCAACATCGGATACAACAAGCCAATTCTTACAGCTTTTTTCACTCATCTATCTGATTCTCCCGAGAAAGCTTTCAAAATATTCCGGAAGCTCCGCCTCAACCTCGATATATTCCCCTGTAGTCGGATGATTAAAGCCAATAAGCGCCGCATGAAGACACTGCCCGTTAAAAGAGCATTTGTTCTTCGGTCCGCCGTATACCGTGTCACCCGCCAGAGGGTTTCCCCTAAATGCCATGTGTACTCTAATCTGGTGAGTACGCCCCGTTTCAAGCAAAAGCTTAACATAGGTAAAGGAGTTAAATCTTTCTAATACCTCGAAGTGTGTCAGCGCGTTTTTGGAATTTTTAGCCCCTACCGCCTGCTTCTTACGGTCCTTATCGCTTCTGCCCAAAGGAGCGTTGATAGTTCCGCAGTCGCTTTTTATTCTGCCTACGACAACGGCTCTGTATTCCCGCTTAAATGTGTGCTCCTTAATCTGTTGAGCAAGCTTTATATGAGCCGAATCATTTTTAGCGACAATTAAAAGTCCGCTTGTGTCCCTATCTAACCTATGAACAATCCCCGGCCTTATTTCGCCGTTAATTCCTGATAAATTGCCTGAACGGTGAAACAAGAGTGCATTAACAAGAGTTCCCGAATAGTTCCCCGCCGCGGGATGAACTGTCATCCCCTTCGGTTTGTTGACAACTAATATGTCATTGTCCTCATATCGGATGTCAAGCGGTATATTTTGTGCTTGCGGGGCGTCAGTCTCTTGAGAAACTAAAACTACTCTGAGTACTTCGCCCGCCTTAACAAGACGGTTTTTAGATATCAAAGCCTCATTAAGAGTAATTTTGCCTTCCTGCAGCATTCGTTGAACCGAAGAGCGCGATACCTCGGGCACGAGAGCACAAACGGCTTTGTCAGCCCTTTCGCCGGAAAGCTCGGCAGGTATAGTAGCAAACAGCTCTTTACTCATGTGTAGGCTCATTCCCGTTTTTCTTTTTTTTGGAGTCCGAAATAATGTCTCTAACCAAATACAGTATAAGCATAAATGCCCCTACCGTTATAAGACAATCGGCAAAATTAAACACGGCAAATTCAAAAAAGGTGGGTTCAAAGTAATCAATAACATAGCCTAAACGAATTCTGTCAACCAAATTTCCCGCTCCGCCCGACGCCATAAGCAAAAGGCACACAAAAATGTACTTTGAGGTAATTTTTTTGGATAGAAGAAGATACAGCGTTACAGCAACAAGAATGGATGAAAAAATTGTCAGAATTACGACGGCGCCCGAAAAAGAGCCGAATATTGCGCCCGTATTTTCAACATATCTAAGCCGAAAAACCCCCGGTATCAACTCATATATGAGTATGGGCTGCAAGTTTACCACAATAGCGTATTTAATTAACTGATCTAAGACAACCATCAAAGCAAGAAAGCCGAATACAAACAGATAAGACAACATCTGAAACCTCTTATTTCTTCTTTTTGAAAAACGTCCTTGAGGGAGGCGGAGTGTCCTCCTCATCTTGAGTACCCTCATCTGTTTCTTCAGAAGTATCGGGCTTACTGTCATTCAATCTGATAACCGAAAAGCGTTTTTTTAGTTTTTCATTTTTATCTGTTATGGCGAAAAACTCTTTCTCCTCGTTTGCTCCCGAAGGGGAAGCTGCGTTTGACTCGTCGTCATTATCGGGCTTTATATCTACATCGGTACTTACTGCTGTTTTTTCAGCCTTAAATCCTGTTACACTGCGGCTGTCAAAGATAAAATCTTCCTTATTCTCTTCTGCCTCATGGACCAAAGCAAAAGCCTCGTGCTGTGTTTCCTGACGGTCGTCTTGTGAATTGCCGCCCGTGCTTGCAACTGCGTTTTCCCGAGGCTTTGACAGCTTCGTTAGATTTAGTTGAAATCCCCTCTTTTTAGGTCCCCGATCCTGTTCTTCCTGTTTTTCCTGTTCTTGATTTGTTTTCTCGGGCTCTTCAAAGCTGCTTATAAAATCACTGACATCAAGCGAAGCGTTTTCTTCATTGCTTTCACTTTCCCCGATGAATTCAAGCTCGTTTGCAGACTCATCAAAGGGTATATCATTATTCTCAACCGCTTCTTCCGTCTGCGCTGATTCGGTCCGCTTTTCGTTGTCCTTTTCCTGTTCACCCTGTGCGATAAATTCGTCGATTGTTAAGACGCCTTCTAAGGGATCGTCATCATTGACAAATTCTATGTTGACCTGTGTCCCGTCAAGACCGGGAACAATTTCCTCTTTTTCCGCCGTATCCTGCGGCTGTGCAGGTAATTCTTCATTCTTATCTTGCGGCTGCTCTTGCCCGATAAGCTCGTCCTCCTGCTGCTCTTTTGCTTTTTGCAGGGCAATTTCCGGAAGCTGAGATATCAGCTCGATATGCGATTTGTATTTGTCTAAAAGCTCGTTTTTAAAATCAGATACCTCTTTTTTCAGCATGCCGAACAAAATCGATTCGCTCGTTACGGTTCTGTTTGCGGCGCCCTGAAGGCTCTTCGCCTCTTGCTTGGCTTCGAGGATGATATCCTCCGACTCTCTCTTCGCTTTTTCAATAATATCCAGGGCTTCCTTTTCGGCATTTGAAAGCAACTCTTCCATTTGCGTACGGATACCGTCCGCCGTGTCCTTTTTAATGATTTCAACCTCTGCCTTCGCGGCGGCAAGAATGTCCTCCGATTCCTTAACAAGCAGCTGAACTTTTTCCTTTGCTTCCTGTTCAATTTTATTTGCCGCTCTTTGGGCGGTGATAACAGCGGATTTAATGATATCCTCATCTTTTATATATTGATCAAGACGCTCTGCAAGCAAGCTAACCCTCTTGACAAGCTCGGTATTCTCCTTAAACATCTGTTCATAAGATTCCGATACACTGTCAAAAAACGAATCCACATCGTCGGATTTATAAGAATTTCTGCCCGCAGAGTGAAATCTCTTATCCCTTATTTGCATAGGTGTAAGCATATATGTAACCCCCATATTTCTCTTTCAAAAAATCAAGCCAATCAAAAAGCGATGACATTCATTATCAGAAAAATACCCCTGTATTTTCCAATTCGTCGATAAGATCACCCATCACATCAACATTGTAAGGAGTAATAATAAAAGTGTTGTTTGCAACCTTTTTCAGTTCTCCCTGGTTTGCATAGGCGACACCGCTCAAAAAATCCACAAGACGCCTAGCAATCTCCCTGTTCGCCGACTCAAGGTTTAATACAACCGTTCTTTTTTCATTGAGATTATCCGCTATTCCCCTTGCATCCTCAAATCTCTCAGGCTTTGCTAAAACAACCTGCAGCTTCGCGGTAGCATGGATATTGACAACCTTGTTGGGGTCCTCGGAATCCATAGCCCTTCGTTGTCTTGATGTATGCTGCCTTCCGGAAGCCAAATCTTCCTCGGAGGGCTTATATGTCATATAATCCTCCCGCTCCATCTCGTCATAGTATTCATCCTCGGGAACGTTAATAATTCCCTTGATTTTATCAATAAACGACATTGCTTTCACTCCTTAATATATTCTTGCTCCGAAAATTGCAGAGCCTATTCTTACTAAATTAGACCCGTTTTCTATCGCATAAACGTAATCGTCGGACATTCCCATGGACAAAACCTCCATAAAGACATTATCATATTTTTTTGCCCTAATGTCAACAAAATAACGGGACATATTTTCAAAATATTTGCTTATTTCCTCAGGGCTTTCGCAAATGGGAGGCACACACATCAGTCCGCGAACCGAAATATTCCCCAAGGATGCCATTTCATGTAAGCTCTCGTCCAGCTCCTCTGTCTTAAATCCTGTTTTGCTCGCCTCATTCCCTATGTTAATCTCGAGCAAGATATTCATTGTTAGGTTGAGCGTTTCGCAAACACGCGATATTTCCTTAGCTAATCGGACGCTGTCAACCGATTGTATCATAGTAACCCGGGGAACTGTTTTCTTTACTTTATTTGTCTGAAGGTGACCTATAAGATGTGTTTCTATCCCGTTTAGTTTAAGATGCTCGCTTTTAGACAGGAGCTCTTGTACCCTGTTTTCACCTATAAGCTTAATCCCGCATTTTTCCATTGCGTAGTTAATACGAAGAGGCTCCACCGTTTTAGTTACCGCAAGCAGTTTTATATCCTCCGGTTTTCTCCCCGATTTTACCGCCGCGCTTGCGATGTTTTCCCTGATTTGCTTAATATTTTCGGAGATACGCTCCTTTATTTCATCCGATAAGCTTTCCGTCAAACAAATCCTCCCCTTTCAGAATTACCTCGTCATAAAGCCTTACATACCCTGACGCGCCGTCCTCGGGCGGTGCGGAAATAACATATTCATCGGTGGCATAAATAACGTTGATTTTTCTGAACCTTATTAAATTGCCCGTTTTAACATAAACGCCCTGCTGCCCGTCAAGAACCCTTACAGCCGCGCTATCGATTTTATATCCCTCATGTTCTTTGAATATTATCTGCAAATCGGCACTGCGCAATGTACATAAGCTCTCGTTCATCAGATTACACTCAAGCACAAGAACGGTTTTTTCCGCTCCTTTGTTCCCGAAGGAATGAACCTTTGTCGGAAGCCTTTCGATACCCTGCAGCGGTATATTTACATATACATCATCTGTGTTCTTAAGCTCTCCGAAATATTTGTTCTCCACAACGCACAAGATATACCATTTGAAACCTTTTATCAGCTTCCCCCTGACATTCGATTGAACGCTTGCCGCCTTAGCCTGAAAAATCGTATGAAGAAGCTCCGGGGAAATATTGTCTATATCGGAAATCGAAACGGAATTCTCAAATCCGTCCGAATAGCCCGAGAAATAGCCCGCACTGTCTGCGGTTACGGCTTCGTAAGGTAACGAGGAGGACGTTAATTGCGAAAGCTCGTTTCTGAGGGAGCCTAATTTCTCTTGAAAGGAAAAGGTCGAACCTGTAGCAATTTGAAGCGAAGTAACGCTGTTTCTGAAATCATCCACTCTATCGGATAAGGATGAAAGATTGCCGCTGTCCGCTGCGGATTGAAGCTTTCTGCATCTATCCTTTATGTCCGCATTTATTGAAGAAACGTCAAAGGTTTGGATGTTGGCTTGACCCGAAAGTTGCTCATAGCGTTTTATTTCCTTTTCGAGCGCTTTTATTCTTACATAGTCCTCAGCCGCCGCAGTGTCTTTGAAAACAAGACAAACCGTATCGCCCTTCGTCACGCGTTCGCCGTTTTTGACCAAGGTAACAGCCATTCCCGAATAACCGCTTGTAATATATCGCTCGTCTCTCACTATGAAGCCGTTGCAGTTGTAATGCTCAAGGTCTTCTGTCTTCATGACGACTTGCGTCGAGTAGTCTTCTTTTGATATTAGCTTAGTCTGATAAACAAAATAAACAAGCAGAAGAACCACGGAAAGAACCGACAAAACAAGCTTAACACGTCCTGTTTTTTTACTTTTTTTCATTGAGCCACCCCCTTACCGTTTCATATACCTTGTTTTCAAGCTGTGAAAAATCATCGTAATCGTCTTTGTAAAACCAGATTATGTCCTTATTTTTTTTGAACCATGTCCCCTGGCGCTTTGCATATTGCCTTGTCGCCGTCTTAAGAGAGTCAATACAATCTTCGAGAGGCTTTTCCCCGTCTAAATAAGGTTTAAGCTCCTTGTATCCTATTGCCGCTGCTGCGGTATGGGACCTTTTACTCGAGTAAAAGGCCCGCGCCTCTTCTAAAAGACCCTGCTCAAGCATTTTGTCAACTCTTTGATTTATTCTGCTCCAAAGTAATTTTCTGTCCCGATAGGCAACGCCGATATAAAGCGGCTCCCATTTTGACGGCGACATGCGGGACAGCTCGTTTTGCTCGGAGATGGTTTTTCCCGTTGTTTCATAAAGCTCTAAGGCCCGAATTATTCTCCCCGTGTTATTTGGGTGAAGAGCGGCGGCGGCTTTAGGGTCAATTTTCTTAAGCTCGGCTAGCAGGCTCGGGGCACCCTCTTGCTTAAGCCTTTTTGTAAGACGTTGCCTGACATTATCGTCAAACGAAAACTCGATAAACGATAAGCCCGAAAGAAAAGAGTCAATGTAAAGACCCGTTCCCCCGACAATTATCGGAAGCTTGTTTTTTGATAATATATCGCTTGCGGCGCTGTCTGCAAGCCTTATAAACTCCCCTACGGAAAACCTTTCGTCGGGGCTTAAAAAATCAATCAGATGATGCCTTACCCCTTCGGTTTCTTCCCTTGAGGGCTTTGCCGTGGCTATATCCATACCCTTATATATCTGCATGGAGTCTGCAGATATAATCTCGCCGCAAAGCTTTTTGGCAAGAAATACGCCTAGCCGTGTTTTCCCGACCGCTGTAGGTCCCACTACCGCTATTATCTTAATTTTATCGGATTTATCCATTTCACTTATTTCTCATAAAGAGCTTTTCAAGCTCCTTCTTTGTTATCTCAATAATCACAGGTCTTCCGTGCGGACAATATCTTACATCCTTATCTGAAAATATCCTGACTGCCAGCTCCTTAAGCTCTTCGCCCGATAAGCTGTCGCCCGACTTAAGAGCGGCACGGCACGCCGAGGTGTGATAAATCAAAGCAAGCTTTTCGGGAAGCGGGTCTTTTGACCCTATGGCAAGCTTTGAGGCAATTTCCGATATAAAGGACTCAATCTCCTCAGATAAAACCATTACAGGACAGGCTTTGACAGAAACGCTCATATCTCCGAAATCCGATATTTCATATCCAGCAGCGGATAGGAGTTCAAGATTTTCGGTAATTGCCGCATACTCGTCTGCCGACAGGCGTACCACCTTGCTTTGCATCATAATCTGAGAAGAAGCGCAGCCGCTTTTTTTCAAATCGTTGAAAATAATCCGCTCATGAGCGGCATGCTTGTCCGCTATATAAAATTTCCCGTCGTATGTTATAAGCAGGTATACACCATAGACCTCCCCGAGGATATTAAGCTCGGTAAAGCTTTGCCCTAAATTATCCTTCTCCTCTTCTTCGCCGATATTCCCGTCAAGGGCTTCCGGCGGTAATTCGGAAGCTTTCGATTCGGGGACGGTTGAATCCGTTTTTTTCAAAAATACGGGATTCTCGGCTTCGGGGCTTCTGAATAATTTCTCTTTACCCGTTATGGGCTGTGCATAGACTCGTGAAACAGTATAATCGGAGGAGCTCATTTTCACCTGTTCCTGAATCTTGTCCGGCTCTATAAATATTCTTGCCGCAGAAAAAGAGGCCGAGACAAGACTTTCATCGGAAATCGCATTTCTTACACCGTAATAAACACAGTCAAACACCTTTTTATCATCCTGAAACCTCACCTCGGTTTTTGCGGGATGAACATTGACATCAACCGAATCAAAAGGCATTTCTATAAACAGGGCGGCGCGCGGAAATCTTCCGACGAGCGTTTTATTATTGTATGCCCCCTCAAGAGCGGCGGTAATAACCGGACTTTTAACAGTCCTGCCGTTTATGAAGAAAAACTGCATGGAGCGGCTGCCCCTGCCCAAATGGGGCAATGAGACCAGTCCCCTGACGCAGACACCGCCGAGAGTATGCTCAACCTCTTGCAAGCAGTCAGACATTTCTTTGCCGAACAGCGAACGAAGAACCGTTTGGAGCTTTCCGTCCGCGAAGGTTTGAAACACGGTTTTTCCGTCTCTTATAAATTTAACCGCGATTTCAGTATGTGCTATGGCAAGCCTCTGCAATACGGCATTGACGGAATTGCCTTCACTGACATCCTTCTTTAAGAACTTCATTCTTGCCGGAACATTATAAAATAAACTCCTGACCGAAACAGTCGTTCCCGGGGGGCATCCTGCATCGTCAAAAAGCTTTTCTTCCCCGCCTTCGATAATATAATGCGTTCCGACTTGCTCGTTTTTGGTTCTTGTCAGCACATCAACCTTTGAAACGGCGCAAATACTTGAAAGAGCTTCGCCTCTGAAGCCCAAGGTTTTAATGCAGTCAAGGTCGGACGCTCCTGTGATTTTACTTGTGGCGTGACTTAAAAAGGCTGTTTTTACGAATTCGCGCGGGATCCCCGATGCGTTATCCGTTACTCTTATAAAGGCTTTACCCCCGTTATTTATTTCTATTACTATGTTGGTTGCGCCTGCATCAACGGAATTTTCGAACAACTCCTTAACAACCGACGCGGGTTGCTCAACAACCTCGCCAGCCGCTATCAAATCCGATATGTTTTTGGGTAATACTCTGATTATTGACATCTTAATCTCTTACTCTTCCCCGGCTTTTCTTATAAGACTGTTTAGCTTAGCTAAAGCTTCAATGGGTGTAATTGTGTTTATATCTATACTTTGAAGTTCAGCAATAATTTCTTCGGCGTTCGTTGCTTTAAAGGATATTTGGTCATCCGAGTACTCTGTTACAAAACCGGTCTTAATTTGCTTTTCCTCATATAAGCCCGATTCTATTTCAGATAGAATTTCTCCCGCTCTTTCAACTACGCTTTTCGGCACCCCCGCAAGTGCGGCAACATCTATTCCGTAACTGCCATCCGCAGGACCTCTTACAATGCGGCGTAAAAACGTTATCTCGCCCTTTCGCCTTTTAACTATAATGTTGTAGTTTTTAACTCCCTCAAGAGTGCTTTCAAGGTCACAAAGCTCGTGATAATGGGTAGCAAACAGTGTTTTTGCCCCTAATTTTTTCTTGTTGTTCGTGTGCTCAAGTACAGCTCTGGCTATACTCATTCCATCGTATGTAGACGTGCCTCTGCCTATTTCATCAAATATAATAAGACTCTTTGAATCGGCGTTTCTTAATATATGAGAAACCTCATTCATTTCAACCATGAAGGTGGACTGTCCTGCCGAAAGATCGTCCGACGCGCCGACTCTTGTAAATATTTTACTTACAACGCCGATTTTAGCGTTTGAGGCGGGAACAAAGCCCCCGGTCTGAGCCATGAGCGTAATAAGAGCTGCCTGGCGCATATATGTTGACTTGCCCGCCATATTAGGTCCTGTTATTATTGTAGTTCGGGAATCATCGCAGTTGAGATAAGTGTCATTGGGAACAAACAAATCACCGTCAAGCATAAGCTCAACTACCGGATGCCTCCCGTCCTTAATTACAATTTCATCTGAATCGTCTATGACAGGTTTCACATAATTGTTGTCCCTTGCTACCCTTGCAAAAGAACAAAGAGCGTCAAGCGTTGCAACGGCACGAGCCGTCTTTCTGACCCTTTCAAGCTCGCAAGCTATCCCCGAAAGAATTGCCGAGAAAAGCTCGGATTCGATTCTGACTATGCGCTCTTGCGCCCCGAGAATTTTTGATTCAAGCTCCTTAAGCTCTTGAGTAATGTATCTTTCACAATTTGACAGCGTCTGCTTTCTGATATATGTATCCGGAATCATATCCTTGTAGGAATTGAGTATCTCAATATAATAGCCGAACACTCTGTTGTAACCGATTTTCAGCTTTTTAATCCCTGTCTTTTCCTGCTCTCTCGTTTCGATTGACGAAATGAAGCTTTTACTGTCGTCCACTATGTTGTAAAGCTCATCAAGCTGGGAATTGTAGCCGCGACTTATCACACCTCCGTCACGAATCGATAGCGGAGGATCCTCGACTATCGAAGAGGAAATCAACATGGATACATCCTCAAGCAGGTCAATATCCGCGTAAGTATCACCAAGCATTTTGGTTTTCACTTTTTCAAGAAGAGCTTTAATTCTCGCTAGGTGCTGTATAGTCTGCTTCAGAGCTATAAGCTCCTTCGGGTTGGCGCAACCGTAAACGACTCGGGTCATAATCCTTTCAAGGTCATAAATTTCACCTAAAAGCAGCATTTCGTCTTCAAGAAGCGTTATATTGTCAAAAAGCTCCTCGACGGCATTTTGCCGCATTATAATTTTACCGCAGTTGAAAAGAGGCTGCTCAATCCAGCTTCTGAGAAGTCTTTTGCCCATAGCCGTTTTAGTCTTGTCAAGCACCCATAAAAGGCTTCCCCTCTTTTCGCGCCTTATCATCGTTTCACAAAGCTCCAAATTCCTCCTGGCGGTTACATCAAGACTCATAAGTCCTTCTTTGCCTATAAGGTTTATTTCGCTTACGCTCGGGAGCTCACCCTTTTGAACATCCCTTAAATAAGAAAGAGCCGCTCCGAACGCACAGATTAAACCGGAATCGGAAACGATATCCGAGTAATATAAGGCATCGCTTTTCAGATGCTCGACAACGATTTGCATACACCTTTGCAAGTCAAATTCCGAAGCGGACAGAACCTCCGTGTTTATTTCGTCGTGCCCCTTAATATAAGCGTAAATAGAGGGGTCCTTTGCCGCTTGAGAATTGAGAAGCACCTCGCTGGGAGAATAACCGTCAAGCTCGTTTACAACCTTGAGGGCGGCCTCTTCCGCCGAAAAGGAGTCCAAATGAATTTCGCCCGTCGATATGTCTGCAAAACAAATCCCTCCTCTCTTTTCGGACAAATAAACACACGCAAGGTAATTGTTCCTGCCCTCTTCAAGCATACTGCTTTCAATTACCGTACCGGGAGTAACTATTCTGAGAACATCCCTTTTGACAATCCCCTTAGCAAGCGCCGGATCCTCGACCTGCTCGCAGACGGCAACCTTATAGCCCTTTGAAATAAGACGCGCAATATAGCTATCCGCACTGTGGTAGGGAACGCCGCACATCGGCGCACGCTCGTCCTGACCGCATTCGCGCCCCGTCAGAACAAGCTCGAGTTCCTTTGAGGCTGTTTTGGCGTCCTCAAAGAACATCTCATAGAAATCTCCCAGTCTGAAAAACAAAATAGCGTCGGGATAGTTTTCTTTTATTTCAAAATACTGCCTCATCATTGGTGATAGGCTTTTGGTAAAGGTCTTGTCCATTTAAGAATTATATCTCCTCTAAAAGATATGAAATATAATGCCGTACGATTATTCGCCGCAGCCGCTCGAACAAGCGTTGCATTCACACCCGCAGGAATGTTCCTTTTCAGGCTCGCATGTTTCGGGGTCCTCGCCGTTAACGCAAAGGGAGAGCAGTTGTACGATATAATTCATCATATCGTCAATCTCTGTTCTTGCCGCCTCGTATTTAACCATATTGGGGTTAAGCATAACCTCGTTGTATATTTCGTTGAATTCATTGTTATAAGCTTCCATTTTTCCTTCGTCGGCGTCGTCGCCTTTTGCCGCTTCTCGTTGATAGGAAAGCTGTATAAGCTTAATTTTGCCTAAAAGCTCATTGAGCTGCTTGTCCTCGTCATTTGCTTTTCTCGCCTTTGAGAAAGACAAATAACGATCGTCCTCCTGAATGACCGCTCCGAGTTTGCGCGTAAGTTGAATTACATCCATTGTGTTACTCCCTTAGTTTATTAACATCCCATTTGGGTTGTTTTTTTAATTTTCTGTTTTTCCTTTTGTATTTTTTCTTGAAGCTTAAGAAGCTGTGAGAACCACTTCATCTTTTCCGATTTTGGAACCGCGTCCTCCATTTCGTATGCTTTAGTTCCCTTGCGCGGGGAAAAAACAAAGGTATACATTGAGTCATATCTTACTTTTTCTACAAGTGAAAGGGTCTGACAAAATTCCTCATATGTCTCCGACGGAAAGCCGACAATTATATCGGTGGTAAGTGATATGTCGGGCATTCTATTTTTGACAAGCTCAATAAGAGAAAGGTATTGAGCCCTTGTGTAGCCTCTGTTCATGGCTTTGAGAATTCTGTCGCTTCCGCACTGAACGGGCAAATGAAGATGGCGGCAGTAATGCTTACTTCCTGCGAGTGTATCTATAAGCTTTTTTGAGCAATCTTTAGGGTGAGAGGTCATAAAATCAAATTGAAAATCACCCGGGAGAGCATCAAGCATGCGTATCAAGTCGGAAAAATCAGTATCCGATTCACTGCCTTTACCGTATGAGTTTACATTTTGCCCTAAAAGAGTAATAAGCCTTGCGCCACCCGCTATAATATCCCCTGCTTCCTTTATGATTTCCTCAGGCCTCCTGCTTCTTTCACGCCCCCTTACCAGGGGTACTACGCAATAGGAGCAGAAATTATCACAACCATACATAATGGGCAGAAAAACATCTGTGTTATTATCCCTTGCTACGGGCAGCCCTTCGGCTATAACGCCGTCGCTTTCTGTTGCATCAATAATTCTCTTGCCCCGGCAGAGCGTTTTAGAGAGAAGCTCGGGCAGGCGATGCAAGGCGTGCGTTCCGAAAACGAGGTCTACATAGGGGAAGCTTTTTTCTATTTTTTGGGCTACGTAGGATTGCTGAGCCATACAACCGCATATCGCTATCACCATACCCGGGTTTTGCTTTTTATATTTTTTAAGAGCCCCGATATTCCCGAACACCCTGTTTTCGGCATGTTCTCTTATGGCGCAGGTATTGTAAAGAACAAGGTCGGCGTTCTCCGGAGAATTTGTAAGGTCATAGCCCATGGCGGCAAGCATTCCTCTGATTCTTTCCCCGTCCGCCACATTGCCCTGACAGCCGTACGTATGCGTAAATGCTTTCGGTTTTTTATCCGGATATCGTACACAAAGAAGGCTCTTCACTTTTTCCGAATATTCAATTTGTTCCTTCATCTGCTTTTCGGAAACAAAAATATCTTTCAGCAAGCTAATCCTCCGATTTTCCGGACAACGCCTTTTCAAGCCATTTCAAGATGTCGTTATAGACTCTGCCGTCTGTTTCTTCGTTTAATATTTCGTGGCGCAGGTTGGGATACAGGATAACCTGTGTCATATGACCGGTCATTTCAAGCCTGTCTGCAACAGCAAGAACACCCTTACCGTTAAGACCTATAGGGTCTTTCGCACCGGAAATAATCATAATCGGAAGTTCTGTCGAAATTGTGTTTGCCCAATTCGGATTAGACCCTAAAACGGCTATATTGATTAAATCTCTAGCCCCGGCAAGAGTCAGTTGAATTCCGCAAAGCGGATCCTTCTTATAATTCTCAATATTCTTTCTGCTTATACTAAGCCAGTCAAGATCATCCTCCTTATCCGGAATAAGAAGCGATGCGAATTTGTTTGACAAGGACAAAATCTTTTCACTTGTAAAACGCGGGCCGAATTTCTCTGCTGCCTCCCGTGCCGAAACGGCGACAAAATCAAGCGACGGGGGAATTTGCCCCGTTCCGCATAAGATAAGACCGCTAAGCTCCTCCCCGAACACGCTCGCGTAGACCTTTGCACAAAACGAACCCATACTATGACCGAAAAGAATAAGAGGAAGCTGCGCAAAACGTTTTTTCATTATTCCGGTAAGTATGTGCATATCATCGACAAACCTGAAATGACCGTCCTTTTCCGCCGTAAATCCAAGCCCTGCCTCCTCCGATGCGGATTTTCCGTGACCGAGATGGTCGTTTCCGAATACGATAAATCCATTTCCCGCAAGAAAACGCGCAAAATCGTCGTATCTGCCGATATGCTCACTGACACCGTGCGCTATCTGAAAAAGTGCGCGCGGCTCGAGGGAAGCGTCCTGCCAGATAAGAGTTCTTATGCTGTCGACTCCCGTTGACGAGGTGAAGTAAGTTTCCTTTCGTATTATTGCCATATCATCAGTTCCTTTCAGAGTTATTTAACCGAAAAGGTATACTCTTGCCTCATAAGGCTTAGTCTTAAACCTGTTGTTTGAGAGCGCGGGATATTTGTAGTTGGAAATAAGAAGCTCTCCCGAATTAAGCTCGATTCCCTCGGGCGCCTCAAAAATTACTTGCTTTTCCGTAAACGAACAAATAACAAAAAGCTTTTTCCCGTCGAGACAGCGCTCATAGACATAAAGGTCGTCGCTGTCTTTCATATACTCCTTATAATTCCCGTATGTGAATACGGGATTTGCCTTGCGCAAAGAAATAAGCTTTTTGTAAAAACTCCATATACTGTCGGGGTTTTCCCGGTCGTTTGCCACGTTTACCTGTTCATAATTGGGATTAATATGAAACCACGGCTTTTCGGCTGAGGTAAATCCGGCATTTTTCCCGTCGTCCCATTGTACGGGCGTTCTTGCGTTGTCGCGCGATGCCCTCTTGGCAAGACTCATGACTCTTTCATGGCTAAGACCGAAGCTGCGCGCCATTTTATAAACGTTCTTGGTTGAAACGTCCTCATACATCTCAATCTCGGGCAGCTTTATGCTCGTCATACCGATTTCCTGGCCCTGATAGATAAACGGTGTACCGCCTAAGCACAAATACGACACTGCAAGCATTTTCCCGCTTTCTACTCTGTACTTTTCATCATTTCCATAACGGCTTATTATTCTCGGATGGTCGTGGTTTTCAAGGTAAAGCGCATTCCACCCCTTGCCGTAAAGCTCTGTTTGCCATGAGGACATTGCCGATTTGTATTTTTTAAGCTTAAACGGCCTTTGAATAAAATCGGTTATCATACAGTCTGCCTGCATGTGCTGAAAATGGAACATCATATCAAGCGTTTGATTCTTTCCCTCGCTGATAAATTCGAGAGCAAGCTTCGGAGTCATCATCGGTGCCTCTCCTACTGTAAAACAGTCGTACTGCGAGAGAACATCGTTCTTAAATTCCATTAAATACTCATGTAAATGAGGACCCTTTTTATAGTGCTCGATTCCGCACGCAACGGGAATGGGAAACCCGTTTGGAAGTCCTTCCTTTTTCGAAATGAAGGTGATTACGTCTTCTCTGAAGCCATCCACTCCCATATCAAGCCAAAAGCGCATAATTTTCTTAACTTCCTCGCGAACCTTCGGATTATCCATGTTGAGGTCGGGCTGTTCATCGGCAAAAAGATGGAGATACCACTGATTGAGATTTTCGTCATAAGACCAGCCGGGACCCGCAAAGGTGCTTTTCCAGTTGTTAGGGGGTTTTTTGCCGCCTTTTTTACCGTCGCGCCAGAAATAATAATCATGATATGGGTTATCTTTAGACTTTTTACTCTCCAAAAACCATTTGTGTTCATTGGAGGTATGGTTGATAACGAGGTCCATGATAATCTTCATACCTCTTGAATGGGCTTCGTTTAGAAGCGTCTTGAATTCCTCAAGCGTTCCGTAATCGGGTGAGATGTCCATATAATCGGCAATGTCGTAGCCGTAATCGTGGTTCGGAGAAGGATAAAGCGGAGAAAACCATATGGCGTTTGCTCCCAAATCCTTTATGTAATCGAGCTTTGATATTATACCGCCCAAGTCTCCGATGCCATCGCCGTTGGAATCGCAGAAGCTTCGCGGCCAAATTTGATATACTATTAAATCCTTATAAAAAGCGTTTGGCATGAAAAACATTCCTTCCATACTATATTGAAGCATCTAATCCAAATAATATTATCATACTACATAAAAGATTTCAATAAAAAGAGGAAAAAACGACTGATTTTCTTGCATATAAGCTCTTGATATGATAATATTTTTCTATATTTCGGAAAAGGAGACGCATGATGTCTGATACTCTTAATAAAAATTCAAAGGCTGTTATTATTGGCCTTACCGATACGGGAGAAATGATTCCCGCAGCAGCGGGCAGGATATCAACTCAAAGCGGAACCGCAATTGAAATTCTTGACTGCTCTGAGAACGCAGAGAAAAATCAAAAGCTTATTTCCAAGGTGACTCGCTCGGGACATAACTCTACCGTGGAGCACACCGTCTACAATATAGCGTTTCAAAACGTATCCGTTATGGTCGAGCAGTTTATAATAGAATTTCGCCTTGCCTCCTTTACGGTAAAGTCAAGAAGATATGTTGACTTTGCCTCGCTTGGTTACTTTACACCTAATTTCGGTTCCGTTTCAATTGCAAATCGCTATCGCAATCATATGAATTACCTTTACAGTGAATATGAGGATTTTATTAAAAGGGGCATAGAAAAAGAGGATGCGAGATTTTTATTGCCCTACTCGCTTTACAGCAATTTTTACTGCACAGTTAATGCGCGTGAGCTTTTACATATGCTTTATTCGATGATATACGGAAGAGGCTGTGAATTTCCGGAAATACGCAAACTCGGCCTTTCCCTGCTCGAGCAGGCAAGGACTAAAACCCCCGGTATTTTTCTTGATTTTGAGAGCCGCCGTCCGCCCGAGTCGGAAACGCCTTTTTTTGATTATAAGGAAGCAGCAAAAGCTCCCGAATCCCCCCCGCTTACACAGCTTCTTTCATATACGGCAAATCCTGCCCCGTGCATAGCAAGGGCCGCCCTAATAGAATTTACAAATCTTTCTTCCTCGACGATTGACAGTATCGTGGACGATAAATCGGAGCGTGAAAAGATTATCTCAAAAATACTCTCCACGCGCCGCCCCAGAGCGCTTGAATCGATCAATTTCACCTTCAGACTAAACAGGGTTTCGCTTTCGTGCTTAACGCACTTTGCACGCCACAGGCTTCAATCAATAGGTATACCCTCGCTTCTGCTCACAGATAGGGAGAAATACATAATCCCACCCTCTATCCAAAAAGACGAAGAGCTTTTAAGGCGTTATAAAGACGCGTTTTTAAAAACAAAACAGCTTTATGACCGGTTAAAGGCGGAGGGTATTGCTCCGCAGCTGCTCGTCTATCTGCAGCTTTCAGGTAATGCTCTTGACATAGTAACAACCATGAACGCCAGGGAGCTTCTGCTCTTCCTCAAGCTTCGCACCTGTAACAGGGCGCAGTGGGAAATCAGGGCGTATGCAGTCGAAATGCTGAAAACCCTTCGTGAGGTTGCTCCCGAGGTGTTCAACTCCTACGGTCCGGGCTGTTTCCTCGGTAAATGCCCCGAGGGCTCGCTGACGTGCGGAAATGCCGCCGAGGTTTCTGAGTTTTTTAAGACTTTTTGACGGCACGAGGACGATATTTTATAAAGATTAGGGGCTGCCTTTCGGCAGCTCCCTTATTATTTATATATTTCCGTTTCTAAATATTTTGCGTTTTTATTTTCATCCGCTACAATTACCGACATTCCGTATCTGCTCGCATAATACCATGTGTCGTCGGCGGGAACAGTGATGCTTTTTATATCAAAGCCCATATAAAGGGTCGGAATAAATCTTGCAAGAAGGAGTATTTCGTCCTTTGTAAGGTCGGTTTTAATTAGGCTTGCCATTTCTTCGGCTAAACCATACAATTTAACGGGTGAGGTTTTCAATACCTGTGAAATTATACTCTTAACAATTTCTTTTTGTCTTTCCGTGCGGTGAAAATCCGAATCAAGCTTTCGAATTCTGCAATACCAAAGCGCCTCCTTGCCGTTAAGGCGGATATTATCTCCCGCCTTTATATGAGGAAGGTTAACATAGGAGCCATGCATATAATCGGCTTCCTCTTTTGTTATATCGGCATATACTCCCCCTATGCCGTCAATAAGCTTTCTGAAAACATCAAAGGTTACAAGCATATAGTTATCAATATCTATATTATAATTCACTTCGATTGTGTCCATTAACAACTGCGGTCCTCCGAAAACATTGGCGCTGTTAAGCCTGTTATGACCGTTATCGGGTATTTTAACATATAAATCCCTCATAAAAGAGGTTAGAACCAGCTCTTTCTTAGCCGAATTAAGCGATATAAGCATCATGGTATCAGAACGCGTATTAATATTCTCTTGACGCGAATCAACCCCAATAAGAAGTATGTTTTTTACATTATCCGAAGACAAAAGGCTCGAAGACTCTATAAAAGTATTTTCATGCTTGTTGCCCTTTTCGTATGTTATTTCGTCAAGCAGAGAAATAATCGAATACACGCCGGCGCCTCCTGCCGCAATAACCGCTAAAAGAATTATCGCAACCGCCTTCAAAAAAATATGCCTTTTTTTCTTGCGCCGGGGGGGAGCTTTAGTTTGTTTGGTTTTGGGTTTTTCTTTTTGCCCATTTTCACCATGAGAGCTGTTTGAATAAATATCCTCATACTCCCGGTCGTCTATGAAAACATAGTCGTCGTATTTGCGGTTATTACCCGTTTGGTACCCGGTCTGTTTTTTACCGTTGTTTTTGTTTTTATTGTTATCGGATGAATATTCGGACATATTAAACTCCAATAAATAATATTTTTACCCTGTAACTGTACCTCAAAAATCAAAATTTCTCAAGCTTTTTAGTCTAATTTAATTCTTTTTTAACTATTCTGTTGAAAAAAGATGACAAAGGATATATAATCTTTCTCATATTGTTAAACGGTGGGAATAAATGTTAGGTAAAAATGTCAGGATAACGGTTACTGAAAAAATCGGCTCTCCCTTAAAAAATGGCGGCTCATATCCTCTCAATTTCGGACGGGTTATCAACAACGAAAATTTTCCCGGCTGTATTTTGGGAGCCGTTATTATGGGTATTGACCACCCTGTAGGGGTTTTTGACGGAAAAATCATAGCATATATTAAATTTTGCGATGATGACAGCGTTATTCTAATAGCCTCTCCAAAATCTAAAAGATACATCAATTACAATATTGAAGAGTCTGTTAATTTTCTGACTCTTGGGCGAGATTATGTCCTTGAATGCCTCTATGAGCGTTCATGCGGTGCGGTAGTTTTCAGAATGATTAACGAAACACCCAGATTTTTACTTATAAGAAATAAACGCAGCTCCCACTGGGGCTTTCCGAAAGGTCATATGGAGTTTGGAGAAACGCCCGAGGAAACCGCTGTCAGAGAAGTGCTTGAGGAAACGGGCATACATATAAAAATTCTGCCCGATTTCGTATGTAAATCAGAATATACAATACAAGGCAGGATAGAAAAAACGGTCAATATTTTTCTTGCCTCCACAACCGATACTAAAACCATTATTCAAAAAGATGAAATTGAGGACTATATCTGGTTAAAATATAAAGAAGCAATTAACACCGTAAAATTCGAAAATGATAAGGTTATTCTTGAAAACGCAAGAAAATATCTTATAGAAAATAAAATAATGACAGAGTAAATAAAAACAAGCGGTTTATTTTAATAATTTATCAAGAGTTTCATTAAGGCTTTTAAGCGTCTCGGGAGGACATTCGGGTACATCTGCCAAAGAAAACTCTATACCCATCTGCTCATACTTAGACAGGCACAGCTTCCTAAAAGGGAGAAGTTCTATTTTTTTCAGATTGGAAAAGCTTTTCGCTATTGCTGCTATTTGTCTTATATTGTCCTTCGAATCCGTTAGTCCCGGAACTATTACATGGCGCACCCACAGCGGAATGTCAAGCTCCTGCACAAGCGTTAAAAATTTCAACACAGTATCAAGATTTCCCCCGCTGTACTTTTTGTACTGCTGCTGTGTAGGAAATTTTATATCGCAAATAACAAGGTCCGTATGCTCTAAAAGCGGTTTTATATGGTCTGAGGATACAGCCCCGGATGTGTCCAGGGCTGTTTTAATTTCCTCTTTATGAAGAAGCTTAAAGAGCTCACAGACAAACTCAGCCTGGAGAAGAGGCTCGCCTCCTGAAACGGTCACTCCCCCGGTTTTGCCGAAATACGGCTTAAACCTCAGGGCGCGCGAGACTATTTCCCGGGCAGTGTATACAGCTCCTAAAGAGCTTTCCCATGAATCGGGGTTATGGCAGTAAAGGCATCTTAAGGGGCAGCCCTGCATAAAAACAACGCAGCGCAGCCCCGGACCGTCTGCCGCCCCCATGCTTTGAAAGGAATGTATATATCCGTTCATATTCTCGCATGAAATGTTCTTGAAATAACCTCGTCCTGCTGCGCTCGGGAAAGCTTGTTGAAATTTACGGCGTAGCCGGAAACGCGTACTGTTAAATTAGGATATTTCTCGGGATGTTTTTGTGCGTCAACAAGCGTTTCCCTGTTGAGTACATTTACATTCAGGTGCTGTGCGCCTTGCATGAAATAACCGTCTAAGATTTTGGAAAGATTTTTATATCTTGTCTCATCGTCAGGTCCGAGAGCTGACGGCACTATGGAAAACGTATTTGATATACCGTCCTTGCAAATATCGTATGAAAGCTTTGCCACGGAGTTTAAGGCGGCAAGCGCTCCGTTTTTTTCACGGTTATGCATAGGATTTGCGCCGGGAGCAAAAGGTGTACCTGCCTTTCTGCCATCGGGCGTACTGCCGGTTTTTTTGCCGTAAACCACATTTGAGGTTATAGTCAATACTGAGAGCGTATGCTCGGAGTCCCTGTATGCCGGATATTTCTTCAGCTCTCTGAAAAATGCCTCAACCTGCTGTACTGCAATTTCATCAGCCCTGTCGTCGTCGTTTCCGAAGGCCGGATACTCTCCGCTGACCTCATAATCGGTAATTAAGCCCGTTTCGTCACGTACTACCTTGACCCGTGCGTATTTTATTGCGGACAGGGAGTCCGTAAGCACGGAAAGTCCGGCTATTCCGAACGCCATGTATCGGTGTACATAGGTATCATGCAGCGCCATTTGCGTCTTCTCATAAGCATATTTATCATGCATATAATGTATCATATTGACGGCTGAAACATAAGTTTTGCAAAGCCACGGACGGTAAAAATCCATTAGGGCGAGCACCTTGTCATATTCAAGAAACTGACCCTCATATGCCGGGTGTTCCGGTGCCACCCTTTCGCCGCTTATCTCATCCCTTCCGCCGTTAAGGCTCATTAAGAGCATCTTGGGCAAATTAGCCCTTGCCCCGAAGAACTGCATATCCTTGCCTTCTCGCATTGCGGAAACACAGCAAGCAATAGCATAATCATCGCCGAACCTTTCGCGCATAAGGTCGTCATTTTCATATTGTATAGAGTCGGTATCGCATGAAAGCTTTGCGGTGAAGCGTTTAAAGCTTTCGGGCAGGTCCCTTGACCAGAGCACCGTCAGGTTAGGCTCTGCCGAAGACCCGAGATTATAAAGGGTATTGAGCATTCTGAAGGAGCTTTTTGTTACAAGCGTTCTGCCGTCAACCCCCATTCCGCCTATAGCCTCGGTTATCCACATCGGGTCACCCGCAAAAAGCTCGTTGTATTCGGGCGTGCGAAGGTGTCTCGCCATACGAAGCTTTATGACAAAATCGTCAAACAATTCTTGCGCTTGCTCCTCGGTAAGCTTGCCCGCTTTTATATCGCGCTCAAAATATATGTCAAGAAATGCCGTATTTCTGCCAAGACTCATTGCCGCGCCGTTTTGCTCCTTAATTGAGGCAAGATAGGCAAAATAAAGCCACTGGACGGCTTGTCTTGCGTCCCTTGCCGGTCCGGAAATATCAAAGCCGTAAAGGGCGGCCATTTTCTTCATTTTGCCTAAAAAATTTAACTGCTGATAGAGCTCCTCTAAAAGACGCACTTCCTGAGCGTCCGGTACTCCTGAGTCAAGCTCGTTCTTGTCGGCTGTCTTTTGCTCAATGAGAACATCGACGCCGTAAAGTGCAACACGTCTGTAATCGCCTATAATTCTCCCTCTGCCGTACGCATCGGGAAGTCCCGTGATTATTCCGCAATGGCGCGCTTTTCTTATCGCCTCGTTATAAACGCGGAAAACCCCGTCGTTATGAGTCGTCCGATAGCTAAACTCTTCCTCAACCTTTGGGGAAAGAGTGTAGCCGTATGCTATACAAGCTTTTTTAGTCATTTTTATTCCGCCGAAGGGGTTTATTCCTCTTTTAAGCGGGGCATCGGTCTGAAGCCCGACAATAATCTCATTTTCCCTGTCAAAATATCCGGGCTTAAAAGCCGTTGGGGAACTGACGGTTCTTGTGTCTACATCAAGCACCCCGCCTTTTTCGCGTTCGCTTTTCAAGAGCTTCTCCAGCTTTAGCGCAAGGTCCTTTGTACGCTTCGTCGCCGTGGCTAAAAACGATTCATCCCCCTCATACGGAGTATAATTTTCCTGAATAAAGCTTCTCAGGTTTATTTCACTTTTCCATGCACCGGGGTTAAACCCCTGCCATTCTTCAAAATCCATATCTTTTTCACTTCCAAAAAATAAACAGCAAAACCGAAAATTCAGTTTGCTGCCCAGACGGTCGGCATTAATGACAGTATTGGCTCACAGTGGTTATCCACTTTATTTCCGTCAGAGACCCAATACTTATTATATTTGAATATTAGCATATTCTATATTTTATGTCAACCAATCTTTATTATACTTATTTATTGAACATGTAGGATTACAATTGATGTGTTACACCAAGCAAGCAAAAGCAATCCGTCACTCTTGACAAAACAAAATGAAATGCACACAAAAGAGATGCCGACGCGAGAAACTCAAAAGCAAAA
>MWBL01000009.1 GCA_002069015.1 Firmicutes bacterium ADurb.Bin300
TTATCTTAACGGCTTGGAATTATCCTACTATAAACCATATGTCAGTGAAAGAAATGTTACAAAAAGAGACTTTGCAAGCAGAGAAAAGCAGCCGCGAATAAAAATGAAGCGCCGACCTCCCGAAGAACGAATAATTGATTTCGATGAAATATATCTTCCCCTTTCTACAAGTGAGATTTCGAGAGAAGCTTTACGCTGTCTTGAATGCGGCTGTCACGATTATAACGATTGCAAGCTTATCCGCTATGCACGTGAAGCGGGCGTAGAAGGCGAAGAAAGTCTTAAAGGAGAAAAACACACCTCTTATATCGAGAGAGAGCTGGTCTCTATTGAACGCTGTCAAGGCAAGTGCATTATGTGCGGTCTTTGTGTGAGAGTTTGCGAGCAAATTGCGGGGAAAGGAATTTTAGGTTTTGTCGGTCGTGCATTTCCTCTCTCAATAAAACCTGAATTCAGGGACGTCAAGATTATACCGGAATGTGCAAAGTGCCATAAATGCGTGGATGTCTGCCCGACAGGAGCCTTAAAACTGCTTTGATGTATTTTATAAAAATAAAAATGTCTAAGTGGATTAAATGATTTACAAAGGGAATAATTTGATGGTATAATATAATATAACAATTGAATTTAATTCATAGTTGTCTTAAAATACAGAAGGTTTAAATGTAATATTTAGCTTATCCAACAAGAGTTTAGGTAAATAAAAGACTACACAAAGGGATTATTAATCTGTGTAGTCTTTTTTTTATTAGGGCGCCTTTGTGACGTTTGCTTGGTAAGCTTAATCAATGTGTTTTTGAATGAACTCCCTGACGGTATTCCAATAAAGCTGAGGATTGACGAGATGTGCGTTTGCGTGAGTTGCATCTTCTATTTCAAGCTTTTGCTTTTCGCAAGCTGCCGCTTCATAAACCTTGTCAAGCATACTAAAGGGGACGAATTTATCCTGCGTACCGTGAATAAACAGCGTCGGCGTTTTGGATTTTTTCAGTTGCTCTATGCTTGACGCATTCTTAAAATCAAAACCGGCTAATAGTCTTGCAACCTTTGATATTCCCGATAAAGCTAAATTACCGGGCATTTTCGGTACCTTATAGTCGTTACTCAAAACATGGGAAAACTCTTCAATAACACTTGAATAACCGCAGTCCTCCACGGCGCATTTGACGTTGAAGGGCAGGTTTTCACCGGTAACCATCATAACTGTCGCCGCTCCCATTGAAACACCGTGAAGAATGATTTTAACATCAGGATTATTTTCGATAAGATAAAAAATCCAATCAATTATGTCAAGTCTGTCAAGCCAGCCCATCCCAATGTAATTATGCTCGCTGTCTGCATGACCTCTCATATCAGGAAGCAATAAATTGTAACCCATTTCAAAAAATTCATAAGCATATGCAGCCATACCGTATGGCTCGCTTGTGTATCCGTGTATACAGATAACCCAAACAGGTGTTTCATTTTTTGCGGTGATGATTTTTGCGTGAATGCGTTCGCCGGCACGGTTATTAATTGAAACACTTTCAGGTGCAATTGATTTGTACCAAAGACCTCTTTCCCGTCTTAAAGCCTCGTGCGGGTTTGAGGTTTCTTTACTCAGTTCATTCTCGTTTCTTTTTTTTGCCCGATTATATACGGTTCTTCCGAGTACTTGATTTGTTATTACAGCGCCTGCTGCAAAAGAAAAAGCACTCAAAACACCAAGGGATAGGCTTAAACGTTTCAATATATTTTTACCGGATTTAGACATTTGAAGACTCCCTTTCAGATTTTTCAGATTTAGTATAATTCTTTTATATTTAAAAATCAATTAATATGGCAAATAAATGTTGTTTTAAGAAGAAATATCTGATATAATTTACTAAGATTGGGGGTTACTATATGGAAAAGGATTTTGTCTTCAGAAGCTCAGTTTTCGGTGGATTTAACAAGCAAGATGTAATGGCTTATCTTGCCGCAATCAATGCTGAAACGGCTGATTTAAAGCAACGGTATGACGCTGCCGCTAGAGATGCCGAAATATTTTTGAAACGTATAACCGAGCTTGAAGCAGAGGTTTCCGAAAACGCCTCTTTAGCTGCTCAGATTGATACGGAAAAGGCGAAATCAATCGAGCTTGAGAACGAATTAGTGCGGCTTACTAAGGAAAATGAGATGAATCGCGCTTCAATGGCTGTTCTTGAATCGGAAAAGGAAAAGCTTACACAAGACTGTGAAAAGCTTAAAGCTGTAGAATCTCAGCTTGGCGCCGCTATGCTTGACGCAAGACTATATTCGGAAAAGCTTGTTTCCCAAGCAACCGCAAAGGTATCTGAAATCAACAAAGAAACAGGACAAGCAATTACAAAAACGGCAGGGAAAATCGGCGCTCTTTCGGGCAATATAAGAGAGCTAGCATGCGTATTTAATAAGGCTTTGGCAGAGGTTGAAGCAAGAATTCGCACGCTTGTAGCCGATATGGATAAATCGGCAGACGAGCTTAATAAAAATAACCTTGACTTTGTCCAAAATTCCGTAACAAAAGATTTTGAAGAAGCAGCATCAAAATCGGATGACGACTCATCAGGTTCAGTCTATTATTTAGGATCAATATGAATGAAAAAATAGTATTATCAAAAAATATACGCAAAGAAGCCGGAAGCCTTTCAGCAGGTGACAGAATACTGCTGACAGGAGTTGTTTATACTGCCCGAGATGCCGCTCATAAAAGAATAGTTTCTTCGCTAAACGAAGGAAAGCCGCTGCCGTTTCCTTTAGACGATGCGATAATTTACTACACGGGTCCGACTCCCGCTAAAAACAACCTTATTATCGGCAGTGCAGGTCCGACGACTTCCGGCCGGATGGATGTTTTTACGCCTAAGCTTCTTGATAACGGTCTTTGCGCTATGATTGGAAAAGGCGAACGCAGTGAGAGCGTTGCTGCCTCTATAATAAAAAACCGCGCTGTTTATTTTTGCGCCGTCGGAGGAGCCGGAGCCCTTTACAGCAAGCATATATCATCGTGTGAGGTAATAGCATTCGAAGAACTCGGATGTGAATCAATTAAACGGCTTAATGTAAAGAAAATGCCGCTTATCGTTGCAATTGACTCAAAGGGCGGAAATATTTTCAAGTCAAAGAGGTACTGATGAACACAATAACTTTTTCGGAATTTTTATCACTTTTATTTAGCAGTCCTTCACTTTTTATCACTGTAGTTTTCACTCTCGGCGTTGTATTGGTCAACGGGTGGACAGATGCTCCAAACGCTATTGCCACATGCGTTTCAACGCGTTCAATTCGTCCTAAAGCTGCTATAATTATGGCGGCGATTTTCAATTTTTTAGGCGTTCTTATTATGTCTGTGTTCAATTCTCAGGTTGCTCAGACTATATATAATATCGCGGATTTTGCAGGTGAACCGAGAACCGCATTGATAGCTCTTTGTGCCGCCATGTTTGCAATAGTTATTTGGGCTACGGTTGCTTGGAAATTTGGAATTCCGACAAGTGAGAGCCACGCCCTTATAGCAGGAGTATCAGGCGCGGCAATAGCTTTGCAAAACGGTTTTCATGGGCTTCATGCTGGGGAGTGGGCAAAGGTTTTATATGGTCTTTTACTTTCAACGGTTCTCGGCTTTTTCTCCGGATTTGTAACAGTTCGCTTAGTGGAATTTCTTTTTAAGAATAAGGATCGCACAAGCACAATGGGTTTTTTCAAAAACAGTCAGATATTCGGGGGCGCAGCAATGGCATTTATGCATGGCGCACAGGACGGTCAAAAATTTATCGGAGTCTTCCTTTTGGGGGTTTCTCTGTCTAAAGGTGAAGCGAATACAGAAAGCTTTCAAATACCTCTTTGGCTTATGATTTTATGCTCTCTTATAATGGCGGTAGGCACTTCTATAGGCGGATACAGAATTATCAAAGCTGTCGGTATGGATATGGTTAAGCTTGAGAAGTATCAAGGCTTTTCCTCAGACCTTGCCAGCACGGGATGTTTACTTTTATCCTCCTTAACCGGACTGCCTGTGAGCACAACACATACAAAGACAACGGCTATGATGGGTGTTGCTGCCTCAAGAAGACTGAAGGCAGTAAATTGGGGCGTTGTTAATGATATGGTATTAACCTGGGTTCTAACCTTCCCCGGTTGCGGCTTTATCGGGTATCTTGTAGCAAAATTGTTTATTTATATTTTTTAAGGTTTATATGTGAAAGGAAATTTAGTGAAATGAAAAAAGGCAACGACTATTTCGAGATGATGATAACTTCCGCACAGCTTTGCGTTGAAATTGCCAAGGAGCTTGTTATTTCTTTTAATGAATTTGATCCGTATGAAGTAAAAAACACATTAAGCAAGCTCCATGAAATCGAGCATAGGGCGGACAATGTCAAACATGATATGATGGAAAGGCTTGTCAAAGAATTTTTACCTCCGATTGAGAGAGAGGATTTAATCTCTCTTGGCGGTGAACTTGATAATGTCACCGATTGTATTGAGGATGTTTTCAGGAAGGTTTATATGTACAACGTTATTGTGCTCAGAGGTGACATTGAAAGTCATACACGGCATATTGTTCTTATGACTGAAAAGCTCGCTCAGTTGATGAAGGAATTCAAGAATTATAAAAAGTCTGAAAAGATTAAGGATATGATAATCGAAATTAATCGGCTTGAAAGTGAAGGAGATAAGCTTTACGAGGAAAGCACAAGGCGTCTATTTACTGAAAACGCCGCTGCTACGGATACTATGATTTGGTCTGATATTTACAGACGCTTTGAGCATTGTTATGATGCATGTGAGCACGCAGCCGACGTTGTTGAAATCGTCGTTATGAAGAACAGCTGATTTCGGGAGTTATATTATTAATGAGCGTTTTTATGGATTTAAGAAAAAAGTTAATCGAGCATGATTTCAGCAGGATGAACGATGCCCAAAGAGAAGCGGTATTATCTGTTGACGGACCGCTTCTTGTACTTGCGGGCGCCGGAACGGGTAAGACTACCGTGCTGGTCAATAGAATTGCTTATATTATAAAATACGGAAACGCGTATTATTCAGATTATGTTTATCGTGAGCCGTCCGAAAAGGTTATCGAAGAGCTGCGCTGCTTAGTTGCAAACGGCGGTGCGCCTTCTTTTGATTTAGAGCCTCTTCTCAAGGTTGATGCCCCTGCTCCTTGGCAGATATTGGCTATAACCTTCACCAATAAAGCGGCAGATGAGTTAAAAAGAAGACTTGAAAATATGCTTGGCAACGATGGCAAAGAGGTTTGGGCAAGCACGTTCCATTCCGCATGTGTAAGGTTTTTAAGGCGTGACGGTCAAAGACTCGGTTTTTCAAAGAATTTTACCATTTATGATACAGATGACTCTAAGCGCGTGATGAGGGAGGTTCAAAGACTCTTAGGAATAGACGATGCAAAGGTCCCATTAAAAATGATTTTGGCGGAAATAGGCAGGGCAAAGGATTCACTTTGCAGTCCCGAGGAGTATGAGAAGACGGTTGGAAACGATCAAATAAAAAAAGCTGTTTGTGAAGCTTATTTCAAATACCAGGAACTACTTAAAAATGCGGATGCCATGGATTTTGACGATATAATCGTTAATGCCGTGAAATTATTTTCCGAAAATCCGGATATTCTGTATTATTACCAAAATCGATTTAAGTATATAATGGTTGATGAATACCAGGACACCAACCACGCTCAGTATGTTCTTACCGCCATGCTCAGTGATTTGCATAAAAACTTCTGCGTTGTCGGAGATGATGACCAAAGCATTTACAAATTCAGGGGAGCTACCATCGAAAATATTCTCAGCTTTGAACATCGCTTTAAGAATGCAAAAACAATCAGACTTGAGCGCAATTACCGCTCAACCTCGATTATTCTTGATGCGGCAAATGCAGTTATCGGAAATAATACTCAGCGTAAAGGCAAAAACCTTTGGACGAAAAAGACTGACGGCGAAAAGATTACCATACGCTTGACCTCCGATGAGCTTGACGAGGGCAGATATATCTCTAATGAAATTCTTAATCGAGTCGCAATGGGCGCGCGTTTTATGGATTTTGCCGTATTATACAGAACAAATGCGCAATCAAACAGCATTGAGCGCGCTTTTGTATATAATGGAATACCCTATAGAGTTATAGGCGGTCATCGATTTTATGAGCGCAAGGAGATTAGAGACATTCTTGCGTATTTTTCTGTTATTGTTAATACATCGGATTCCGTGCGTATGCGAAGAATTATAAACGAACCAAAAAGGGGAATAGGGGACAGTACAATAAATTCGGTACTCCAAATTGCGGACAGTTTAGGAATTAGTTTCTTCGAGGTTATCTTACGTGCGGATGATTACCCGATGCTCTCAAGAACCGCATCAAAGCTTAAAGAGTTTTCCGAGCTTATCGAACGGCTTATCAAAGCAAGCGAGAGACTGAGCATCGGTGATTTCTATAATTATCTTTTAGAGGAGACCGGATATTTAAGACTTCTTGCGGCAGATAAGGAAACACAGGAAGAACGCAAAGCTAACCTTATGGAGCTTATGAGCAACCTTGTCAGGTATTATGAAGATAATGACGAGGCGACGTTAACCGGCTTTTTAGAGGAGGTTGCGCTCCTTGCGGATATAGATAATTATAACGAAGAGAAAGAGGCTGCAGTAATGATGACATTGCACTCGGCAAAAGGACTCGAATTCCCGTGCGTGTTCATCGCCGGAGTAGAAGAAGGGCTGTTTCCGGGTAATCAAGTTATGTATTATCCGGACGAGCTGGAAGAAGAAAGACGCCTTGCTTATGTCGGCATAACAAGAGCAAAGGAGAAGCTTTACATAACAAACGCCCAATCAAGAATGGTATATGGCTCCACAACATTTACCAAGCCCTCAAGGTTTATTCAGGAAATACCGCCGGAACTCACTCAAAGCAATATAGGAAACACACCCGATAAGTTCAGGCTCGGTGCATTCGGAGACAGCGTGTACGGTTCAGCAAAGAGTCGCGGAAATACCGCGTCAACAAGATATACTTTTAATAAAGAGCAAAGAGGATTTAGTGAAACGCCCGATTTATCAAGGAAATCGTCAAAGCCCGCCAGGGACTACAAACCGGGAGACTCCTTGACTCACAAGGCCTTCGGCAAAGGAATGATATTAACGGTTACGCCTATGGGAAATGATATGCTTCTTGAGGTGGCATTTGAAAACGGCACAAAAAAATTAATGGCAAACTATCTTAAACAGTAAGCCATAATTAAGGTTAATGCTTGTACAGTTTATGTATACTCCGCAAAAGGAGTACGAATATTGCTTAAACTGAAGTTGATCATATTTTGTCTTCTGTTATATCTGTGGATACTCAGCACAAGACCCAGACCTATATACAGACAAAGAGTACTCGAGCCGCCCGCGCTGAAAAACGGCAGGGTTATTCCTATAACCGGAAGCAGCTTAAGACACATTCCGATATTTATTATTACCTGAGATACAATCATTACCGCAACCGCATAGCCGATAAGCTTTGCAGAAAAATCCTGAGCGTTTTTACCTACCTTCATAATTTTTGCAACTATTCCCGCAAGCAATAAAAGAGCCAACACACAACCAACAAAGCCAAGCTCCTCGCCTATAACACTGAAAATCATGTCATTTTCCGCCTCGGGGACAACTCCGTTTTGAGTATAAGCACCCTCAAAAAGACCTTGACCGAACAATTTGCCTGAACCTAAAGCGGTAATTCCTTTTTCCTGCTGGTATATTTCGTCGGGATAAAGCTCAGGACTAATAAGGGCAAGAAAACGTCTTTTTTGAAAATCTCCGAGCAAGTAAAGCCAAATCAGCGGAGAGGCGGCAGCGGTTATAACGGCTAAACTCGCAAAATAGCCCCAGTGAAGCCCTGCAAAAAAGAGAAGTCCCAACGCTACTAACAAAAAGATTACAGCAGAGCCCAAATCGCCGCAAAGGACGACAAGACCTGCCGCCAAAGCGGCATGAATACCAAGGGCAATGATACTTTTCAGCTTGTTTAATCTATCCTTAACAAGCTCTATATGCATAGAGTAGGTAATAATAAATCCTATTTTAACAAGCTCGGAGGATTGAAAGAAAAAGCCGCCTAAATCAATCCAGCTTCTCGCATCAAGGCGTTCGTCCGGTGCGACACCGAAAATTCTTGTAAACAGCATAAGAAGTATACAAAAAATACCGATAATAGGCCAAAGCTTCCCTATCCATTCGTAATCTATAACCGATATGGCAAGCGCAAGTAAAAGTCCGAGAAGCAGTGCAATAAGCATAGCCTTGAAGTCACGAGAAAAAAGCGAACCCTCGGATACAGTGAACCGAGTAGCGCTGTTAACCATCAGCAAACCGAAGGCAGAGGCGACTAAAACAAGAAATACTAACAGCTTATCTAAGCCCGCAAAATAACTTTTTACTGCCATACTAACCCTTTTTATCTCTATCACCGCTTTCGCGATTTAATTATACATTTTCCGACTTCATTAATCAATAGCTGTAATAAGTTTTACAAAGGAGCAAAAATGAAAACTGTACTTTCCGCATCACCGGAAGAAACAGCCAAGCTTGCTTGCTTGCTTGGCAAAAGCTTAAAAGGCAAAGAGGTAATTGCGCTTTTCGGCGGTCTCGGTATGGGGAAAACTACCTTTGTAAAGGGCTTAGCCGGGGGAATGGAGCTTAATGCCGAGGTGAGCAGCCCTACTTTTGCCCTTGTTCATGAATATAAAGGGAAAATTCCGCTGTACCATTTTGATATGTACAGAGTTCAAACATATTACGATCTATGCTCTACGGGCTTTTTTGACTTTCTTGAAACAAACGGTGTTATCTGTATAGAATGGAGCGAAAATATCGAAGAAGAACTGCCAAAAAACTCCATTCGCATTCTGTTTGAACACGGAAAAGTAGATACTGAAAGAATAATAACTCTGACCGGAGACGAATATTATGAAAATTCTTGGGATTGACAGCAGTGCCAAAACAGCGAGCGTTTCAATACTTGAAGACGGCAAGGTATTGACGCTTCAGTACTCAAATACCGGCTTTACACACAGCGTTACACTAATGCCGATGGTAGCGGGCGCTCTCGAGATAACCGGGCTGTCGGCAGATGATATAGATGCTTATGCGGTCAGCGTAGGTCCCGGTTCCTTCACCGGAGTTCGTATAGGAGTTGCCGCTGTCAAAGGGATGGCACAACCGAAAAACAAACCCTGTATTGCCGTGTCAACGCTTGAGGCTATTGCTTACCCTTTAAGCGCTTTTGACTGCGTTGCGGTAAGTGTAATGGATGCCCGAAGAGAACAGGTTTACGAAGCGCGCTTTCAATGCACAAACGGGGGAAATTTAATAAGAATTACAAACGATGAGGCTTTGCCGATTGAGAGTCTTTATGATAGCTTAAAGGATATAAAAGATCAAATATATTTTATCGGCGACGGGCAGGAGCTTGTTTATAACGCCCTAAAGGACAGACTTAAAAATGTCCGAACCGCACCCGAGCAAATAAGCTATCAAAAAGCAGACAGCGTCGCTCTGTTGGCGTTTGAAAAATTCAAAAGGGGAGAGGCGGTAACGCCGTTTGACCTTAACCCCGTATATCTTCGTGATTCTCAGGCTGAGCAAAGCTTAAAAATTAAAAATAAAAATAATAAATCTAACGGAGGCTAAATATGTTTAAGGTTGCTATCGGGTCCGACCATGCCGGATATCCGCTTAAGGAAAAAATCAGGGCGTATCTTGAGCAAAAGGGAATTGAGTATATCGATTGCGGTGCTTTTTCCCTTGAATCATGCGACTATGCCGTATACGCAAAAAAAACCTGCGAAAAGGTTTTATCGGGTGAAGCCAAATTCGGCATTCTGTGCTGCGGAACGGGAGTAGGTATTTCCATTGCCGCCAATAAAGTTGCAGGCATCAGAGCCGCTAATTGCGGCGATTATTTCAGCGCAAAATATACAAGACTCCACAATGACGCTAATATTCTTTGCCTGGGAGCGAGAGTTATAGGGGACGGACTTGCCTGTGAGCTTGTCGATGTCTTTTTAAGTACGAATTTTGAAGGCGGGGAGAGACATATCAGAAGAATTTCTCAGATAACCGCCATTGAAAAAGGCGACTTATAAGCGTTAACGCTCAAAACGCCCGTCAAAACCGCTTACGGCGGAATTGACGGGTAATATTATATGGATTATTACTTAATAGGGAATTATGGTCGACAAATAATGATATATATTGTAATATAATGTCAATAAATATCGTTATTATATAAGGATAATAAACATACAGCAAATATCTTGCTTGCTATAATACTTAATATTTTATGTTCGGCACTCACAGGCTCAGCTTTGGGTCTGATTTGCTCTATGAGAATAAAAAGACTTTACGCATATATTATGTTGATACCATTTGCGTTTCTTTCAAGCTCACTCATTGAGGAGTTACGACTAATTTTTTATTATGCGTTTGGAACAGAAATTCCCTCGTTGTGGTCTATTTTCTTTTCACCGCCCTATGCCGACAGAATGGAGATTTCAGCATTGGGCTTATGCGTTTTGCCGTATCGCTTTGCGGTTGTGGTATTTTGGATATCGTGCGCTGTTTCGCTTAGATTATTGTATGTTCCAACGTCATAAAAACAAAGGGCAAATACGTACTTTCGCTGAATGCACTCATTTACGATTAACAATTGTGTCAAATTCTATTCCGCTTTTTCTTGTGGGACTTATTTTGATTGCTTTAGGAATATTAATTAATAAACGAAAGGTACCTATAGTCTAAATAATACTGAATTAATAAAAACGCCGCATTCCTTTTTTGGAGTGCGGCGTTTTATTGAATATGTATGTTAATCTCCGTTTAAGGCAACGGTAGCAGCCCCGTATAAAGCCGCCTGATTGCCTAACCCCGTCTTGCGCTTTTTAATGAGAAGTCCTGTTTTTCTGAAAGCAAACCTGTCGATTCCTGCGGCTATTCCGTCCTCCATAAGCTCGTACGTCATCTGTACTCCTCCGAAAACAAGCGTACCGATATCAAGAAGAGTTGCCGCGCTCGCCGCTGCCTTACCTACATAGTAGCCTGCATCGTAAAACATTTTAGCCACTTCGTTATCTCCCATAAAGGTTTTGGCTATAAGCTCTTCAACAGTCTTCTTTTCACCCGGATGAGAGGCGAGATACGCGTTCTCTATTGCATTACACGAGGCTACTGCTTCAAGGCAGCCCTTGTTTCCGCAACCGCAGGCGGGACCGTTTTCATCTACGACTATATGCCCGATTTCACCTGCGTTGCCGTTAGTGCCCTTAAACAGAGAGCCGTTTATTACGAAGCTTCCGCCTATTCCGTATGAAATAGTTATCCACATAAAGTTTTGCTCATCCTTGCAAACTCCGAATCTTTTTTCTGCAAGAGCACAAGAGTTAACGTCGTTTTCGGCATAAATGGGAATATTATATCTTTCGCCTAAACGCTCTCTTAAATTTAAGTCCTTGATGCCCGAAAAAGGCGAAAATATCCATATTCCTTTTTCAGAGTCGGTAAGTCCCGGTACCGATATGCCGATTCGTTTAATCTCGGGATTTCTGTCAATAACTCTGTCGGCAAAATCAAATATTGCCTCCATGACGATTCTTTTCGCATCCTGACCGGAAAACAGCGGTACCGTTGAAATAGAGCGAAGATTCCCGTTTTCATCCGCTATTGCACCTGAAAGCTTTGTGCCTCCTATGTCGAGGCATAAAATATCCAATTTCTATTCCCCCAATATTTGAAAAGATTAGTTGATTTTATATATAATAACATAAATTCAAAAAAAGAAAAAGGTTTTTTTGTCAAAATATTATATTCTCAAAGTAGCACCGATTATTTCAAGCTCTTTGAGGGCGTTTTTGATAGCTTCGTCTGCCTGCGCGTCTGTAAGGGTTTTGTCACTTGAGCGCATTGTGAGTGAAAACGCAACGCTCTTTTTATCCTCGGGTATCTGGGATCCTTCATAAATATCGAAAAGCTTTATCTCTTCAAGCTGATTTCCGATTGCTTTCTTTATAATATTCGAGAGTTTTGCGACGGGTATGCTTTTATCACACACAAGCGCAAGGTCACGCGTGGCGGCGGGAAATTTGGGAAGGGGCTTATAAGTCTTGGTTTTTAATGCGTTTTTGAATAGCGCATCAAAGGAAATCTCAAAGGCATAGCATCTCATACCTATTTCGTAATTGACAAGAACATTCGGGTGAATTTCACCTATAATTCCGATTTCTTCGCCCTTGACGGAAATAACAGCAGTCCTGCCGGGATGATAAGAGGGATTGTCTGCTAAAGCATTAAAGCTTACATTATCAATACCAAGCTGATTTAACAGCTCCTCTACAATGCCCTTGAGTAAATAATAATTTGCTTTTGATGAATATATTCCCGCTGTAAGCACCTGTGCTTCATCAGGAAGTGCATCGTTTCCGCGCGGTATATACACAGTAGAGAGCTCATAAACAAATGCTTCAGAGTTACGGTTGTTAAAGTTACGCGACAAAACATCTAATATAGACGGTAAAGGTGTAGTCCTCATAACGCTTGTGTCCTCGCCGAGGGGGTTTGTAATTATTACGCTGTTTCTTTTTTTGCTGTCAGAAGGCAGAAGTATTTTATCATACGCTTTGGGACTTAAAAAAGAATAGGTCAGTACTTCGCAAGCTCCCAAAGATACCATAAGCTCGTTGATTTTTCTTTCAAAGAGTTGTTTTTCGGTAAGTCTACCGTCCGCCTTTCCGCTAAGCTCGCGATCGGAGATGTTCTCATAACCGTAGTACCGTGCAATTTCCTCTGAGATATCGGCAAGGTGTTTAACGTCTTCTCTAAAAGAAGGAACATAAATCCGGTCGTTTTCAATTTTGAATTGGAGTTTTTCGAGTATATTTATCTGCTCTGTTTTTGAAACGTCAATTCCGATAAACCGGTTTGTCCAATCAGGCTTAAAGGGAATAACGGTCGTTTCTTTTTTTCTCGGATAGCAGTCGATTATACCGCCGACGACATCGCCGGCATCGAGCTGCTGAACAAGGACAAGAGCGCGCCGAAGAGCCGTGTCACAGAGCTCTCTGTCAAGACCCTTTTCAAAGCGTGAGGATGATTCGGTTCTTAAGCCAAGCTTTTTTGACGTTTTGCGAACTGATACATCGTCAAAACAGGCGGACTCAAACACAATTGTAGCAGAGTCGTCCATAATACCGCTGAATTCTCCGCCCATAACACCCGCAACCGCAATAGGTTTATTATTATCTGCTATGACAAGCATGGAAGAATCAAGAGGTCTGGAAATCCCGTCAAGCGTTATTATCGCTTCACCCTCACGGGCACATCTGACAATTATTGAAGAGCCTTCTACAAATTTCAGGTCGAAAGCGTGCATCGGTTGACCCATTTCAAGCATTACAAAATTTGTTATATCCACTATATTATTAATCGCTCGCACACCCGAAGCACGGAGTCTTTCTCTCATCCAAAGAGGAGAGGGTTTAATCCTTACATTATTAACGACGGCGCCGCAATATCGGAAGCACTTATTCGGGGCTTCTATCGAAACAGAAAGAAGCTCGTTAACGTAACCGCTTGTAGAAACTAAATCTGTTTTCGGAGCTTTAAGTTTTTTTTCAAATGTTGCCGCAGCCTCCCTGGCAAGACCGAAAATCGAAAGGCAATCGGGTCTGTTTGGAGTTATCTCAAATTCTGTAACAACATCGTTAAGTCCGATAGCTTCCCTGATATCCTTGCCGAGAGTTTTATCACAATCGTCTCCAAGGACAAATATTCCGTCGCTTATAGCATAGGGAAAATCGTGGAGCGTAAGCCCAAGCTCTTCAAGAGAGCAGAGCATTCCCGCACTTTCAACACCTCTCAGAAAATCCTTTTTGATTTTCTTTCCGCCAAAAACGGTGGAGTTGTCAAGCGCCACAGGAACATAATCGCCGATTTTGAGATTTTGCGCCCCTGTTACTATTACGATAGGTTCGCTCTTGCCGATATCAACCGAACAAATCCATAACCGGTCTGAGTTCGGGTGACGCTCAAGCTTTTGAATTTTCCCTACAACAATATTTTCAAGCTCCTCACCCTCAGTGCTGAAGCCTTCAACTTTTGAACCCGAGGCCGTCATGGCGTCCATGAATATTTTCTGAGATACCCCGGGATTTGTATAATCTTTTAGCCATCTTCCCGATAACAACATATTAAAACCTCCTTAAAACTGAGTTAAAAATTTTAAGTCATTCTCAAAAAACAGGCGCATATCATCGATTGAATACTTAAAAAGAGTTAACCTTTCAAGCCCTACGCCGAAAGCGTAGCCGCTGTAAATATCGGGATTTATGCCGCCGTTCTCAAGAACCTTCGGATGAACCATTCCCGCGCCGAGTATTTCAATCCAACCCTCGTTTTTACACATAGGACATCCTGCACCGCCGCAACGGAAGCAAGAAACATCCATTTCACAAGAAGGCTCCGTGAAAGGAAAGTGATGCGGTCGAAGGCGGATTTTTGTATTATCTCCGTACATTCTTTGAGCGAACTGCATTAGAATGCCTTTAAGATCGCCCATTGTAACGCCTTTATCGACAACGAGGCCCTCAATCTGGTGAAAAAGAGGGGAGTGAGTGGCATCAATGGCGTCCGAACGGTAAACCCTTCCCGGCGCTATTATGCGAATAGGCGGTTGCGAATGTTCCATAACACGTATTTGAACCGGAGACGTCTGTGTGCGAAGGAGCATATTATCGGTGATATAGAAGGTATCCTGAGTATCTCTTGCGGGATGATTTTTCGGGATATTTAACGCTTCAAAATTATAATAATCCCATTCGATTTCAGGTCCTGTTGCAATTTTAAAGCCCATTCCGAGAAATATTTCCTTGACCTCGTCAAGAACTATCGAAAGCGGATGCCTGTGTCCTAAGGGATGTAGGATACCGGGAACGGTAACATCGATAGTTTCCGCTTTTATCCTTGATTCTCGTTCAGACGCTTCAATTTCTTCAGTTTTTTTCTCAATAATCGCTTCAATATATTCCCTTACCTCATTGGCGAGGGAGCCCATTTTAGGGCGTTCTTCGGGATGAAGAGAGCCCATTTGCCTTAGAATTAAAGTTAATTCTCCCTTTTTCCCGAGAAACTTAATTCTTACAGCTTCTAATTCCTGTTTGGAGGAGACTTTTTCGAGCAAATCCTTTGCGGCATTTCGTATGCTTTCAAGCTGCAATTTCATTCCAATCATCCTTTGCAAAAAAAAATAATCGTCCCTTATTTAAGGGACGAAAAATATTCCGCGGTACCACCCTGATTTTTGCCTTAGAGCAAACACTCCTTAATCCGTTAACGGAGATTAACCGTTCCTGCCTACTAAGTGATTTCAACAGGACCGCTCGTAAGCGAATTTCGGAAAACTCAACCGCAAGGGCGCTTTCAGCCTGTGACGCACTTCTCTTTATACGGTATTGTGAATTGTCTTACTTAACTTAGTCATTGCGTTGTCCGAATACTATCACATTCCTAAGTAATTGTCAATATAAACTTAAGCAATTTAATTCGAAAATACTTTGATTTTGAGTTGAAATGTGATACAATAATATCAATTTATCACTTGGAGGTCATTGTTATGGGAGGAATAAAACTCGGCGTACAGCTTTATACGCTCAGAAATCAATGCCGTAACGAGATAGAGTTTGAAGAAACTTTAAGAATGCTTCGGGATATTGGTTGCGGAGTAATCCAAATTTCCGGTATTGGTCCTATAGATCCTCATGAGAAAGCTCGGCTTGTTGATAAATACTCGATGCAGGTTTGCCTTACACATATTCCGTTTGACCGCCTAATAAATGATTTTGACAATTTACTGCTTGAACACGAGCTGCTTAAATGTAAAAATATCGGAATAGGCGGTATGCCGGAATCTTTTCGGCACACGAGTGAAGGTATAAGTGAGTTTATTTCCGTAACCTCTGAAATCAGTAAAAAGCTTAGGGATAGAGGATTTAATTTCTGTTACCATAATCATTCCTTTGAGTTTGAGGTTCACGACGGAAAACGCACAATGGACAGACTAATAGAAGAAACTCCCCATGAGGGCTACCTTTTTGTGCCGGATACCTATTGGATGCAGTACGGCGGAGTAACACCTCAGGATTACCTTAAAAAAATGAAGGGAAAAGTAGAGGTTTGCCATTTTAAGGATATGCGAATTATTGAATCTCAGCCTCGCTTTGCGGAATGCGGACAAGGCAATCTTGACCTTGCTTCCTGTTTCGCCGCGTGTAAGGCAATCGGGGTTAAATACATAGTTATCGAGCAGGACAATTGCTATGACCTTCACCCATACGAAGCCGTTAAAATAGGCTTTGAGGGATTAAGGAAAATCGCTGAAGAAAACTCGTAAAGCTCGGAAAGGAGAAAATATGAAATATCTTAAAGGTCTCGGTTTCGGTTTAGCATACTCGGCTTTATTTTGTGCTTTGCCCTTGCTTATCTTTTTTTGGAGCAACAGTAATAACTCGGCAGGTTTGCTGATTTATTATCTTGTTATCGCTTTTTCCACGTTGGGCTTTGTCGTTTATTCTGTTATTTCTAAAAACGAGCCGCCTAAGACTAACAGGGAGCTTTTAGAAAAGCTTGAGGATATTGAAATTCAAAACAAAGCAATAGCATTCAATCTTTCAGAGGTGAAAAAAGTCGTAAAGAAAAATGAGTGATTTCAGTATGAGAAAAATTTTTAAGACATCTGCCATATTTTTATTAATATTGACCTTTTTACTGCAAAACGGGAATACTTTCGCTTCGGGTTTTCAGGTATTTGGAGATTATACTTATACCGTTCTTGAGGACAACAGGGTAAGGATAGAAAGTTTTAATAACATGTATGCCGCCTCTGTTTTAATCCCCGGTGAAATTGACGGTAAACCTGTGGGTGAAATAGGAAAACAGGCTTTTATTCATAAGAGAAATCTTGAAAGTGTAGTAATTCCTGAAAGCGTGACGGTTGTTGGCAGTCAGGCTTTCAGTGAGTGTCTTCTTTTGAAAAGTGTAACCGTTAAAGGCACACTAGCAAGTCTCGGAAGTTATTGTTTTAGCAACTGTGTTGTACTATCCTCCATTAATTTGGCTAATACAAAAACCATCGGTGAAAAGTGTTTTTATAATTGCGGCGCTTTAACTCGAATCGACTTTGGAGAAGGGTTGCTTTCAATCGGCAGGGATGCTTTTGTTAATTGTACGGAGCTTTCGGTTGTTTCTTTTCCTTCGACACTTGAACATATTTTCGATTACGCCTTCTCGGGCTGCTTGTCTCTTTTATCGCTCAATTTTCCTGATAATTTAAAAAGCTTGGGCTGCAGCGCTTTCAATAATTGCAGTCAGCTTAGTAATATCAGCTTTGGAAGCGGAATGGTTTCAATAGGGGACTATTGTTTTGAAAATTGCCCGCTTCTTGTTTCTGTTACTATACCTCCGAATGTCATATCTGTCGGCAGAAAAGCTTTTGCGCTTCGAAATGATACGGAATTCACCCACACCAAAAATTTTTCGGTAACATGCCAAAAAAACTCTCACGCTTATGATTACTGCAGGTCAAACGGCATTGTACCGATAATAAAGGACTTTAATATGCTTTTTCTTGTCGGTGACCTTAACGGAAACGGAAAAATCGAGATTAGTGATGCGAGGACTGTTTTGCGCTTTTGGGTGGGAGTTGATTTGTACACACAGCAGCAGAAGTTTTATTCTGATTTTAACGGGTCGGGAAAACTCGATATTAATGACGCACGAGGTATTCTTCGCACGGCAGTAGGACTTGAGTCATGAATAAAACGGGAAAAACGGCTTTCGGAGGGGTTATAACGTCGATTTCTGTCGCCGCTATGTTTTTGACAACAATATTTCCGTTTTTTTCATATGTTTTGCCTATTTGTGCCGGAATACTTATGATTGTTGCAAACGAAGAGCTCGGAATGTCTTGGTCTTTCGGTATATATTCTGCAGTATCGGTTATTTCCCTTTTAATTTTAGCGGATAAGGAAGCCGCTATAATGTATATTGTAATTTTCGGTTACTATCCCATTATAAAAGGAAAAATCGAACACCTTGGAAAGGTGTTCGCATTAATTTTAAAACTTATAATTTGTAATACCGCTTTTGTAATTTCTTACTATATCATTATTAAGATATTCGGGTTTTCGGGTGAAGAATTTGATGAGTTCGGCAAATATACAATCCCCATGCTAATAATCCTGTCAAATATTCTGTTTTTATTAACAGACTTTATCCTAAGCGTACTGTCGGAGCTCTACAAAAAGCGAATTAAGAAGCACATAGGGAGAATATTCAAATAATTAAATAGCTCCCTTATCAATCATATCCAAAACCTTATCAAGCTCTTCCAAAACAAAATTGCTGATCAGTTCCTTTTCTCTTCCGGGGAAAAGGAGGCGATCGGTTTTTATTATTGAGCGTCTTTTAAGCATATGTTTAAGACTCTTGTGATATGATGTTGAGGTGTAAAGCTCAAGATAGGGGAGAAGAGTCGTATAGTAAAGGTGGGTTGACCTGTCTTTATCACCTGAAAGATACGCTTGGACTACTGCATTATGAATTTCTTGCGCCTCGGTACCGGTCATAAAGGCAGTAATGCCAAGCTTGAGCATAAGCGGCATATTCTTGCCTGCAGCTCCGCCGATAATCTGCATTTCCTCCGGGGCTATTTTTGTAAGGCGATACAGCTTTTCCTGCCAATAACCCCCTTCGGCTTTTACATATCCGATGTTTTCGATGTTGTTGTAAAGCGAAACAAGGAATTCAGGGGTAAAAACAGCGGAAGAGTTCCCGGTATCCTGAACAATTACGGGAAGCTTTGTCCGCTCGCACACCTTTTCATAGTAAACCCTAATCTCTTCGGCGTCCGCCTTTCCTATGGGGGGAGAGCATAGCATTATCATATCTGCACCCAAAGACTCTGCGAGCATTGTATTATATATAGTGTCCCTTATTGAATTGGCAGCAGTTCCGATAAAAACGGGGACTCTGCCCGCCGTCGCGGATACTGTTGCCTTAATGATAATTTCCCTGTCCTCTTTGGAGCACATTTGATATTCTGAAGCGCCCGCAAGGTGCCCGATGGCTTTACAACCTGCAGACAGACAGTAATCTACTAACGAAAATATATCTTCCGTATCAATGTTGTCGTTTTCATCTAAAGGAGTCGGGAGAATAGGCATCATTCCAAAGAATCGCTCAAAGCTTCTCTTTTTCAATCCGATATCACTTCCTGTTTCTAATTCGGGTCTTTTGGTTAATGTTTTAAGGATAGGATATCTTTACCTATCCACATTTCCTCCCATTTTATCCCCGATATTTGCTCAATTTTTCGTTTTTGTTCCTCGCTTACGGTACATTTACCGGTTTCACGCTTTTGCAAAATCAGGTCTTTAATAATCTCGTGGTCCGTTTTTGTCATTTTATAGCGGAAAGTGGCAAAGACCGTGAAAGCGGCGAATATTGCGGGTAGTATTATAAAGTTTAAACGAAGTCCGAAAAGTGATTTTGGGGTTTGATATTGCGGTTCTTTCTTTTGAGTGTCATATCCGAAAGCTTCAAGAGAAAAGCCTACAGCGTATGACATAAAGCTTGAAATAGTCTTAAAGAAAAAGGATTTGAATGTTGAGACTACGCCTTCCCTTTTTTCACCGGTTATCAGCTCATCAACATCAACAACATCAGGTTGAATATTGACCGCTACAAATCCGGGACCCGAAAAACCGAAATTATAGAGTATTGACGAAATTAATATTATTACAGTTGATACAGCTGACGGAGTAGTCGGGGTTATAAATATATTCAGAATTAAACCTATTACCATAAAAGGTCCCAGCAGCTTCCCGCAAAACTGCTTGCCCTTATATTTTACAAGCAGAAAATTAAGCGGTGAGCCGCTCGCTTCCGCTATTCCGGCTATAATATTAAGCGTGTTAAACAGCTTGTATTTGTTTGCGACACTAATGATAAAGTATTGGTCTGTATAGCTGTAGAGTCCCTTACTTATCATATAAAACAGGCTAATGATAAAATATTGTCTAAATGCTTTGTTCTTAAAAACACTAATATACTCAGCGACAATATTTCTTTTTGATAAATTCAAAGAATTGCCCTCAAGAGACGACGGCTCGTGAGTTTTTAGAAAGGTGCAAATAAGAGGGAGTGAAAACCAAATCGAAAGAATAATTCCAACCATCATATATTTAGGTCGATCGACAGGCGAAGGATCGGGAAGAGCTCCCAGAGCCACTTTAATATTGAAGCCGCTTAAAGCCATAGCGGTAAAAATAAAAGACGATATCTGTCCAATAGAATTCATTATATATTCAATCATCTTGAATTGAGTTCTTAAAAAATATTGCGGTGCTATAGAGGGCAGCATAGCAGTGTGAGGGACACTTGCCATTGTATATGAGCATCCGTAAAGAAGGCTTGCCAAAAGATAATAAATAAAAATATTCCTTGTGTTTCCGCTTGCGGAAATACCGAAGGAATACCACCTCATAATATATGAAGCCACAAAGGGGAGTATAGCCCACAGCAGATATCTGCGGTGCCTGCCGAATTTTGAACGAGTATGGTCCGTTATGTAACCCATAAGAGGGTCAATAAAAGCATCTGCGATACCGCTGATAAGAGATATGGTTCCTGCAATTTTTGTTCCTAAACCTTCTACGAAGGTAAGAAACTGAAGATGATAAAGACTTATTGGGTAACCTGCTCCGCCCAACATTATATTTGCGCAGGAGTAATCGATTATCGGCTTTAAGTACTCCTTTGTATGCCCCTCAATTCCCGCCAAGCTCTTTATTCTGCCCTTAAATCCCATCGGTTAAATCTCCTTGTCCTTTACTCTTAACAAATACTCCATTGCCTTTTTGTAACCCTCAAAGCCGAGTCCTGAAAACCGCTTTTGGGAATAAAGCGATACAAAGGAAAAACTGCGGAAATCTTCACGATTATCTATATCGGTAAGGTGCACCTCAACACAGGGGAGGTTTACGGACTTTAAGGCATCAAGAATAGCAATGCTTGTGTGAGTAAAGGCTGCGGGATTGATAATTATTGCGTCAAAAGCTCCAAGTGCTTTTTGTATTTCGTCAACAATGTTCCCCTCATGGTTAGACTGGAATAATGTAACTTGAACCCCGAGAAATCGGGCGCTTTCAGTTATGTAAAGACATAAATCATCATAGGTTTTGTTTCCGTACAAATCCGGCTCTCTTACGCCTAACATATTTAGATTTGGACCGTTAATAATTAACATTTTCATTCTTTAACGCCTCTAATACCATACTGACATTAGCATCAACAGAACTGTGGGCTCTGATTATGGTGTCTGCAAGCCCTTCATATATAGGCGTGCGAATCTCGGAAATTCTCTGCAAATTCTCAATAGATGTTGAAACGGGTCTTCCGTCTGTATATAAATCGGAAATATTTCGCTCAATATAAACTACAAATGAATTTTCCTTTATCGCATTTCTGTTTTCTTTTGACAAAACAGCTCCTCCGCCTGTGGAAATAATGTAGCCGCTTTCTTTGCAGAATTTGAGCGTTACATTTCTTTCGGCTTCTCTGAAATACGCTTCGCCTCTTGTCGAGAATATATCGGAAACGGACATCATTTCAGCCTTTTCGATTTCGTGGTCAATATCAATGTAGGAGCGCTCAAGAGTCTGAGCTAAAGTACGTCCGATATTTGATTTACCCGAACCGGGCATGCCGATAAGAGTAATATTTCTTTTGTCCACAAGAAGCTTTTTTTTGATTGTATCAATTAATGAGCTGTCAAACTGTTCATCCAAAAATATCTGAGCCTGATATACACTGCTTGCGGCAAGAATATATAAACCGGAGATAGCACGTATATTCCGCTCCATAGCCTGCTGCATAAAAGCGGTTCTTATCGGATTATAGACAAAATCAATAACATGTGTAATCGTCTTAAAGCCCTCAAGATCGACAGGAGAAATCCCATTATTAGGATACATACCGACGGGAGTGGCATTAATAACAATATCGCTGTCATAATGAACGCTTAAATTATCATAGTTGTTAGGTCCGTGGCGAGAGACAAGGACGACCTTAGCGGCACCATCTTCATTTAAGGCAACGCGTGCCGCGTTTGCGGTGCCACCCGTTCCCAGAATTAATATTTTCTTCCCTTTGACATCTACGCTATGCTTTTTTAGAAGAGCCTTAAAGGCGTCATAATCGGTGTTATATCCTTTTATCGTTCCATCCTCGTCTTTTGTTATAAAGTTCACATAATGAGATTTAATGGCAGAGCCTGAAACAGCCGTAGAGAGATCATAAGCAATCTTTTTATAAGGTGAGGCAATACTGAGCGCCTTGTGTTCTGTGGTTTTTAAAAATGCTTGAAGATTATTTGGCTCAATATCATAAAGCTTATATTCGTAATTGCCGATTAGCGAGTTTATATATAGTCCATAAGAGTAAGACAGAGAATGTCCTACAAGACCGAATTTTTTATCAGACAAGTCGCCCAATGAATCACCGTCTTTCATACCCTAAAACATACAACATTAAAATAAATTTGTCAAATATTCTTAGCTTGTTTGTAAAAGTTTTGGTAATATAATTATTGCAAAATAGCTGTTACTGTGATAAAATGAAAAAGCGAAAGGATGGTTATATGAAAAGACTGTTTGCCGTGTTCGCCGCTTTGCTCCTTTTTTTGAGCGTGGTATCATGTGGGAAGCCGGATAATAATGAATCTTTCTCTCAATCGGATGTTTTAAGCACTAATCCGTCAGAAAGCGAAGCGCAGGACGTTATCGCTTCATCTTCGGATGCTCCCGAAGCTTCTGATACCGCTTCTTTCACAAAAACCAAAACAGACTCAAAGCAAAACAGTACAGTCAATCCTTCTAAAAATAATCCTCCCGTAAGCTCGGCTTCTACTGAAAAACAAAGTAATGAGGCTCCTACCGTTACAAATAAAAATAATAATAATACTACTACTACTGAAAAGTCCGAGTCAACGACCGGTCAGGTACAGCTTGCTACCGGTGATGGAATTGACTATGGCTGGTACTAAAAACTACAAATGACCTGCGTATATCGCGGGTCTTTTTTATATTGAAATTTCATTGGCGATTCTGTAAAGGTCAAGATCAATGGTTTTGCTCATGGAAAGTGCTTCATAAATATCAAGGTCTAAAATATTATCAGAGCGGGTAACCACTATTCTGTTCCCGATTCCCTTAATAAGAATATGAACGGCACGGTTTCCCATTTGACTTGCAAGAACCCTGTCTCGCACAGAAGGAGAGCCGCCTCTTTGAACGTGCCCGAGAATAGTTGCGCGGCTTTCTACCCCCGTGTGCTTTTGTATATATTTAGCAAGCTCGTCTACGCTGCCGATTCCCTTTACTCCCTCTGAAACCAAAATCACAAAGTGCTCTTTTCCGGTTTTCTGAGTGCGACGCATTCTATCAATTACATAATTTTCAATATCAAGTTTAATTTCCGGAACTAGTATGCACGTAGCTCCGATAGCAAGTCCGGCATTTAAGGCGAGAAAACCGGAATTTCTTCCCATTACCTCGACCACAGAGCATCGGTGGTGAGATTCGGTGGTATCACGGATTCTGTCAACCATATCCATTATAGTATTCATTGCCGTATCGTAGCCTATAGTATAATCGCATGAGGCTATATCATTATCTATTGTTCCCGGAATTCCGATACACGGAATTCCTTTTTTTGATAAATCTGAAGCCCCTTTGAATGAGCCGTCACCACCTATGACGACTAAACCGTCAAGTCCTACTTCGTGGCACACATCCACGGCTTTATTAATACCCTCATCTGTCCTGAATTCATCACAACGTGCAGAATAAAGTATAGTTCCGCCGCGATGGATTATATCCGACACCGAACGAAGATTCATTTCATACATATCGCCGTCAATAAGCCCTCTGAAACCGCGGCGAATTCCCATAACGCGCATTCCGCTTTCACAGCCTGTCCTCACTACAGCCCTAATCGCTGCGTTCATTCCCGGCGCATCGCCGCCGCTTGTGAGTACCCCGATAGTCTTCATAATTAACCCCCAAATACTGTTTTACAACCAGTTAATTATATCATAAAATTTTACTTTTTCAACGGCAAAATATAAGATTAAACATATGATTTTACGATTTTTTAGTCTAAACTGACGAAAATTAACTCCAGACAATCACATTGGTTTCTCCTAACATTCTTTTCAATTCATTTAATAGAGGGTCATTTAACGAAACAAGCAGGTCGGCACCGAGAAAGGTATATTCTTTACTGCTTTCTCTATAAAGATAAACAGGTGTTCTTCCCTCAAATATGGAGAGGAGATTTTTGATTTTCCTTTCCGGTTCCCCATCAGAAGCGTTAAGCCTTAAATACAGTCCGTTTTTACGGGTTCTAGACCTGGCATCTTTTTTTGTACTAATGTCTTTTTGTGTTAAGTTCAAATTAATCAAATCTGATACGGCTGTGACATTCTGTGGTATAAGCTTTGTTTCCCCGTCATTCTTTTTTGAGATTTTAACAGTTAAGCATAAGATACTGCCCTCATTTAATAAAAAGGCATATTTTGTAAGCACTTGAGGAAATATAATCAGTTCACATGCGCCCGTCGCATCTTCGAAATCTGCAAATGCCATAATTTCATCTTTTTTTGTTATCTTTTTTTTCATTTTTGTTAGTATACCTAATACTACTGCATACTCATCAAGATATATGTTATCGGAAAAATTTTCATCTTCTTTAATAATTTGTGCAATATTTGTACAATTTAGTTTTTTTGCAAGCTGGCGATACTCTTCAAGCGGGTGACCGGATATATAAAGTCCGGTAGCTTCTTTTTCAAAGCTCAAAAGCTCGGCTCGAGGAATTTCGGGCAGTTTATTTAAGAAAAATTCAGGCTGCTCAGCTTCTTCGTTAATATTAGCAAAAGACATTTGACCTTCAAGGTTTTTCTTTTTTTCCGTTTCAAGCTGATCCAAAATAAGCGCAAGAGATTGAAGCATTTCTCGTCTGTTATAACCGAGATTATCAAGAGCTCCGCTTTTAATGATGCTCTCTGCAGCGCGTCTGTTAAAATCTTCACCGTAAAGACGCTTACAAAAATCGTAAAAGGAAGAAAATGGTGCCCCTTCACGTTTTACTATAATTTTTGAAATAAAGTTCTTTCCGAGATTACGTATTGCAAGCAGTCCGAACCGAATATCACTGCCCTCAACAGTAAAACCGTAGGAGCTGCTGTTAACATGGGGCGCAAGAACCTTAATTCCCATTCGAAGACATTCTTGAATATATAAAGAAATTTTACCACTGTCATCAAGGATGCTTGTCAAAAGAGCTGCCATAAATTCTTTGGGATATTTAACTTTAAGATATGCCGTTGTATAGGCTATAAGGCCGTACGCCGCAGTGTGACTTTTATTAAAGCCGTATGAGGCAAAAGAAACCATATCGGAGAAAATTGCGTTGGCGGTTTTCGCGTCTATCCCGCGATTTACGGCGCCTTCTACGATAATATTTCCGTCTTTGTCAAAAAGACCGTTAATGAATATATCCCTCTCGTGCTCCATAACATCATGCTTTTTTTTGCTCATTGCTCTGCGAACAACGTCTGCTCTGCCGAATGAGTATCCCGCAAGCGTTCTGAACGTTTGCATTACTTGTTCTTGATATACCATACACCCGGATGTTTCGTCGAGGATATCTTTTAATTGAGGAGTTCTGTATTTTATAAGGCTTGGATTTTTTTTGTTCGCTAGATACGAGTCTATAAAAAACATCGGTCCCGGTCTGTATAAGGCTATAGCAGCGGCAACGTCCTCAAAGCGCTCCGGTTTTAAGTTAACTATCAAATTTGTCATCCCTGAGGATTCACATTGAAACACGCCCAGTGTGTTGCCTTTTTGCAATTCAGTGTAGACAAGGCTGCAATCAAGAGGAATATTTTTTACCGAAAAATCATGAGAATGCCTTTTTATCAGCTTTTCAGCGTCGTTTATGACCGTTAAGGTGCGAAGACCCAAAAAGTCCATTTTTAAGAGTCCCAATTCCTCAATTTCAGTCATTGTATACTGCGTTACAACGGCATCGTCATTTTTTGCAAGCGGAACATAATCGGATACGGCGTTTTTTGTAATAACGACACCGGCAGCATGTGTCGAAGCGTGGCGCGGCATACCCTCGACTTTTTTCGCGGTATCAACAACTCTTTTTACTCTTTCGTCGGAGTTATAAAGGTTACGCAAATCCTCGCTCTTATCAAGGGCAGAAGAGATTGAGATATTTAACTCTCTTGGAATAAGCTTTGCAATTGTATCACTTAACGAGTAAGGATATCCCAAAGCGCGCGCGACATCTCTTATTGCCGCCCTTGCAGCCATTGTACCAAAGGTTACAATTTGGGCAACCCTGTCTTCGCCGTATTTATTAATTACATATTCAATAACTTCGCCTCTTCGCTCATAGCAAAAGTCGATGTCTATGTCAGGCATACTGATTCTTTCCGGATTCAAGAATCTTTCAAACAAAAGACCGTGTTCGATAGGGTCTATTCCGGTAATACCCATACAAAAAGCTGCAAGACTTCCTGCGGCAGAGCCTCTGCCGGGTCCGACAGGTATATCATTTTTTACGGCATAACCTATAAAATCAGCAACTATAAGAAAATAATCGGTAAAGCCCATTTTTTCTATGACATCAAGTTCATACTCAAGGCGCCGGATATAAGCCTCGGGTACACAGGAGCGGAATATTTTGCTTAAACCCTCATAACAAAGCTTTTTCATATAGTCATGATGGGGAACATCCTCATCTAAATGAAAATCCGGCAGTTTAGTAATACCGTATTCGAATTCAAGCTCGCACATATCGGCGATTCTTACAGTATTTTCGGTTGCTCCTTCCCAATCTCCGAAAATATCCTTCATTTCGTCAGCACTCTTTAAATATAAGCTGTCGGATTGAAAATCAAGCCCCGTATTTTCATCAACCGTCTTGTTTGTCGCGATACAAATAAGGACCTTTTGGACCTGAGCATCTTCCTTTAGCAGATAATGTACGTCATTAGTGGCGACATAAGGTATACCTGTCCTTTCATGAACAGCACGAAGCCCCCTTAAAATTGTTTCGTCTTCCGCTGTTTCATGATTTTGAAGTTCCAAAAAGTAATTTCCGTCGCCAAAAACCTTGTTATACCATTGAGCCGTGGTTACAGCAGCCTCAATATTCCCATTTAATGCGTGCTTTTGAACCTCTCCGAACATACATCCCGAAAGACATATTAACCCTTCGTTATATTTTTCAAGCAGCTCCCTGTCTATTCTTGGTTTAGTGTAAAACCCTTCCGTCCAGGAGAGTGAAACGAGCTTAATTAAATTGTTGTAACCCGTTTCATTTTTGCATAGCAAGATTAAATGATAGCGTTCGCTGTCAAACAAATGATTTTTATCTAACCTTGAGCGCGCGGCTACATACATTTCACAGCCGATAATCGGTTTTATTCCACGCTTTTTTGCGGTTTTATAAAACTCCTGCACTCCATACATTACTCCATGGTCGGTGATGGCAATACTTTTCTGACCGAGCCTTTCGGCACGGTCGAATAAATCCTCAATGCGGCATGCACCGTCAAGGAGGCTGTAATGTGTGTGCAAATGTAAATGAACGAAGTCGGTCATTAAATCACTTCCCTGTCTGACCGTAATACGCTTTTTCCCCGTGCTTTCTCCGAAAATGCCTTTTTGGAAAGGTAATCGTCCGCTCCTGTCGGAGTATTTCCCGCAATAACTTGAGTCAAAAATGCCATATGAGAAACAGCTTCGGTATTATTGGATTATTTACGGCTTCAGAAGCGTCTTTTCCAAATATAAATGGTCCGTGGCAGGCTACAAGAACGGAGGGGATAAAACTCGGATTATACTATTTAGCCTAAATGCTCTGCTATTAACTTTCCCGTGGCTGAGCTCGTAGTCGCTTACCTGGGGCAATGTTTCAAGCACTTGCAGAGAAAACAATTCTTTATTATTAAGCCCTTCGGCGTACCTTATACGCAGTTGTCGCTTGATTAGCTTGTTTTCTCTCTTTGACAACATGGATGTTATTGAGGGAGGACTAGACCGTCCTCCGACACGGCTACACACTTTTATTTTTTGTTCTTCCATAAAAATTCGCTAAGCTCAAGCTCTTTTCGGTATGATAAAATTTCGGTATTTTTGTTGATATGTAAAAACTCTATTCCCTTCATTTCGCAAAAGTCACGCATATGCTCGGCAGTTAAATCGTATGAAAGCACGCTGTGATGTGCTGCGCCTGACAGTATCCATGCCTGTGCGGAAGTTTTCAAATCGGGAAAAGGCTTCCAAAGGGCGCTTGCAACCGGAAGGTGCGGTATCTCATTTTTTTGTTTTTGACATTCGATGTCGTTTACAATCATCCTTAAGCCATATCCCATATCGACCAGCGAGGCTACTATAGCTTTACCGGCTTTAGCCTTAAATACGGCTCTGGCAGGGGGCTCACGATCTCCGATTCCCAGCGGATGTACTTGAATTTTCGGTTTATCATCAGCTATTGAGGGGCATACCTCGAGCATATGAGCCCCCAAAAGCATTTCATTTCCCGGCTCAAAATGATATGTGTAATCCTCAATAAACGAGGTCCCGCCCTGATGACCTTTCGACATAAGCTTCATTATTCTCGTCAGTGCGGCAACCTTCCAATCGCCCTCTGCCCCAAAGCCAAAACCTTTTTTCATGAGATTTTGTACCGCAAGACCGGGCAGCTGTTTTAAGGCACCCAGATCCTGAAAATTTGTGTGAAACGCCCCATACCCGTTTTTTTCCAAAAAATTCTTAATGGCAGCTTCGATTTTAGCCTGATACTTGACAGAGTCTATGTTGTCAGTATCAATTAAATAGTCTTTCGAATACTCTTCAAAAACCGCTTCGGCTTCAACCCGGGATACAGATTTCATTTCGTTTTCAATGTCCGTTATGCCGTAGTGGTCAACCTGCCAGCCAAGCTTTATCTGAGCTTCAATTTTATCGCCCTCTGTTACGGCTACATCGCGCATATTGTCGCTTATTCTGAGGATTTTCAGCCTGTTACTTTCGAGTGCGCCTACAGCAGCTCTCATCCAAACATCTATTTCGCGCCTTACTCTGTCATCCTGCCAGTGACCGGCAATTACTTTACGAGGAAGTCCCAAGCGTGCGGCGATATATCCGTGCTCACGGTCACCATGAGCACTTTGATTGAGATTCATAAAGTCCATATCTATTGTTTCCCAGGGAATATCGCGATTATATTGAGTATTTAAGTGAAGATAAGGCTTTGTCAGCCTTTTTAATCCCGATATCCACATTTTTGAAGGGGAGAAGGTATGCATCCATGTTATTATGCCTGCACAGTCCGGGTCATTTTCAGCCATAAGAATTGACTTTTCAATCACACCACTGTCTGTCAGACAGGGGAGATATACAATTGTACATGAAATAGTGCTGGAAGCGTTTAAGCCTTCAACGATAGCCCTTAGGTTGTTGTTAACAACATCGAGCGCGGCGCTTCCGTAAAGATTTTGAGAACCTGCAAGAAACAAAATTTTATAGCTTTTCATTAAAGTCCTCCCCAAAGAAATTTACAAAATTCAGCATAATTATTATACTTGCGCCTTTATACTATGTCAATAAACGAAAAATTAAAATAGGGGGTGACAAAACTCATAATATATGATACAATTCATTTTGTCAGAATAATAAGGAGGTTTTTTTTCATATGTTTAAAAGAAAAGCTATTGTACTTATTTCAATTTTACTCGTTATGAGTTTTTTTGCCGCGTGTGGCGACTCTATCGAAATAAATGATTCTACCGAAAACTCAACCGAAATAACAGAAGTTAATAATCATATCGAATTGCCCGAGGATACAATAGGCTTCGGTCTTGACACTACCAATGCTGTTCCTTCCACAATTCTTATAACCGGCTGGAGCGGAACCAATATTACTACCGAGAAACGAAACACTACAACCACTGAAACCGAAAATACTACGACAACTCAGAAAACTAAAAAATCCGAAACCATAAGCACTACCTCAGCAGATTCTTTTAAGAGTTGGCAGGATTCGCTTTTTGCTTCGAATGATCCTTCTACCGCGGCAAAAGTCCTTGAATTTGCCGGATTTCAATATGACCCGGTTCAGGGGATTTATTTTTCAACCATAAATCCCTTACAAAGAAATTTCGGATTTAATCCGCTTTATGACAGAGCCGCTCCCTATATCGGTATGATATATCTCACTAAACGTATATTCTTTACATGCGACAACAGAGATTGGATGATTCAGATTTGGAAGGGTCAGTATGGAATTACCGTAGGGGCGGAGATAGGAATTTATAATAAGCCCGTTGATAGACAATCAGAACATTACGACTGCGTAGGCGACGAGGATATGGTTGAAATGGCAATGCTTGTTTACAAAAACGATGAGCTTTATTTTTCGAGAGGACCCGAAAAGCATTGGTGGCTTACCGGTTTTAAGCTTCTTGATGTTACTACCCTTGTAGATTTAAGACTATCAATGATAATCACATTTGATGCTCCCGGTATGGGAGAAGCCTTTGAAAATTCTCTGAAGGCTCTTGATGATGAAGAAATTAAATGGGATAGAGTCTTAAACACATTTTTCATAGAATGGTAAAACAAAAAGAAGGCCGCGGAAAATGGAGTTCGACTTAGGGATTTACGAAAACAAGTAATTAATTGATCAATTCCTTTCAAGCTGAGACTCAAATTAAAGACTGCACCGAAGGATAAAAACTTTAGTGTAGTCTTTCTTTTAAACTTATACCAAAAACTTATAAAACCGTTATACCCTTTGACCTTTACAAGGCTCGCCATACTGCGGTTACGGAAGAAATGACCGATAAGCTTGCAATTAATGTTTGGCGGCAGTTTTGTCTGCACTTGTCGCATTGTGTGCACAGTTGCGGATTTATCTTTGCATATAAATCTCCGTTTTTTTAATTTTAAAAGTTATTGATTACATTATGCAAAGCACTTTAATATAAAATCAGCTACCTCGCTTCTAATCATCTTTTAAGCTTCGACCATGCCTATGCCTATGACATCCGCGCCCACAACCATTCCCCAAGCCATCACAAAGGCGGTATTCACCACCCTCAATCAACAGTACCTTCCCATTAACTAATGCTTCAGCTAACTTTTTTCTAGCTTCGATATAAATGCCTTGAACTGTACTGCGAGCCACATTCATCTGAATTGCGCACTCTTTTTGTGTAAAGCTCTCTAAATCAATGAGCCTTATGGTTTCATACTCGTCAACGGTCATGATTACACGGTATTTTTCATCTACAGGTGAATCAAGAGGCCCGAATCTATTGCTTTCAGGTAAGCAGCAGACTTTTCTCCGCTTCATCGGTCTCGCCATTATTTAACACCTCCATTCTAATCAGAAATAACCAGAGCGTCCTCCGGTTACCTCTGATACCCATTATAAGCTCTCTAATTGCTTTTCAATGAGTTCGAGTCGATTTTGCAACATGGTTTTTTGGTCATTGAGCAGCTCTTTTTGTGTTTTTGCTGAGGTCCTGCTAATAGCAAAACCCCTGTCAAAACCGCAAAAAGCGCGTCTGCAAGCAAATCCGAGACCTATTCCCATTCCGAGACCGGCTCCATACTTTGCTATATTAGCGCCTGTACAAAGCCCTAACCCTCTTCCGGTCATTGAGCCTGCGCCCATTGGACCGGTTCCATCCATTCTTGGCATGGTAGTCACCTCCTTGTTGTTACTGACATATGCCATAAATTATTATACCACAATTATGGCATATGTCAATAACCATTCTTTATTATTTTGAAAAAAATCCATCCCGGCGCAAGAAAAATCGGCATAGCCGATAACGCATACCAAGCTATGTCGATATTTTTCGGGATTAATAATTCCTAAGACGCACCCTCAAATCCGCGGCTTTTTATATTTTCGCGTTGTTTACAATAATATCCTGCGCCCATTTTGCCCACTCGGGCTCAACACCGATGTCCCAATATGACGGGTAATCCTTTGCAATCCAAGAACCGCCACACCTTTTAAATATATCGAGCATTTCATAAGAGCGTTTTTCAATCAGCTCACGGTTTCCTGTGGGCAGCACTTTTTGAATGTCAACAGGGGAGTGGAACACAACTCTTTCCCCGAACTCTTTTGCAAGAACCTCACTCGGATAAGCGTCGGGCTGGTCAAACTGGAAAACGTCCACGCCTGCGTCAATAAAATCCTCTATAAAGGCATAATTGTAGCCGCACGAGTGAAGGAAGCACTTTATTCCGGCATCATGGTACGCATCAAAAATCTTTTTATATGCAGGTTTAAACAGTTCTCTGAATGATTCGGGGGAAATGAATGTTCTGTCCTGAGTTCCCCAGTCATCGCCCATCATTACCCCGTCTATCGAGCAACCGTAAAGCTGCTTGACAACTTCGATTTCATGCTCGGCAATCGTATTACAAAAAGCAATTACCATTTCCTTTTCGAGAATTGTATCGGCAAGTGCATTGGACATCAGCCTTGCGTCCCTGAGTGCCGAAAACACTGAGCATCCCGATACCATAACGAACTCTTCGCTATCGGAAAGATTCATTATTTTTAGTTGCTCTCCATGAGTTTTATCAATTTTAGGCATTGAGTATTTTTCAAAATCGGACCAATCCTGAATTGCTCCGCGAATACATTCGCCCTTAGTTTTACCGTTAAATCTTCCGTAGATGTTCCCGTAGCGGTCAGTTCTTACTTCACCCGAAAACCCGGTAACATCAAGAAGCTCTTTATGGTATCCCCATTTATTATATGCGTTCGGCTTTTCGTCCATATATGTACGCCCCGAAGTATATACCAGGTCATTATAATCACAGTCCATAAAGTTAAAGCCAATTCTCGGAGGATTATTATGCTCTATTATCCTTTTAATAATTTCTTTTGATGTCATATTCGTCAGCTCCGTTTTATTAATTACGGTAAAAACCATATTTTCCGTGCTGCCCTTGTCAAAAATCATTCTATCATATCTGTTATTATTTGTAAATAAAAAAAGGCTGTTGCTTTTTTGCGACAGCCTTTAATATCTTTCATTCTTCCATTTGTTTGCCGAGGAAGCTTGCAGCTACCTGGGCAAGCTTTATTTCTGTTTGAGTTGCAAATCCGCCGTTTTCTTTGAAAAGCAGTATAACTGAGCCTGAGATATCGCCGCCGCCGATTATGGGAAATGCTACACACGCATTAGCAGTAGCGCCTTCATAAGGCTTCAAAGCAGGGGTATTGGCGGATGCCACATAGCTTGTGCGATTTTCCATAAGCTCCTCAAGTTCCGGCGAGACACGTCTTTCATTAATTTCTTTTTTAGGAATACCCGCGCAGGAAATAATATGGTCACGATCGCTTATCAGAACGGGCATACCCGTAGCTCGGCTTAAAACGTCGGAGTATTGCCCTGAAAATTCCGACAATTCATTCATTGGAGAATACTTCTTAAAAATTACACCGCCGTCACTTTCCGTGAAAATTTCTAACGGGTCTCCCTCACGAATTCTAAGCGTCCTTCTTATTTCTTTAGGTATAACAACCCTTCCTAAGTCGTCAATTCGTCGTACAATACCTGTTGCTTTCATATATTTATAACTCCCTCACATAAGAATTTATTGCTTATATTGTTAGTAAAGTAACTTGAATTATACCAAAACACGACAACTTTTGTTTGTCTTTTTTTCTGATTCTCTAAGAGTTAAGTAAAAACCGACTGCCTGCTCAATACCATTATTTTATTAAGTTTGAGAGTATTTGAAGCACTTCGTGAAGACGCGAAATATCAATTCCCGAATAATTGAAAATTAGAATATGCGCATATTTTTCCTCCGGCGTAAATAAATAATCAGTCATAAACACAAGCCTTACACCTTTTTTTTCGGCAAGCAATTTCAGTTCGTTATCCGGGATTCTCGTATCAATTTTGATTAGAAAGTGAAGTCCCGACTTTTCTTCGTTTATTGTCACCTTATCGGATAAAGGACTTTCCCTAATTGCGGAAATAACTGCGTCTCTCTTTTGTCTGCAGAGCTTTTTTGTACGATTAATATGTTTCTCAAATGAACCGTTGTTTATAAACCTTGCGAGCGTATACTGCTCAAAGCTCGGTACCGTACAGGAATAAAAATTCATTTGAGTATTAAATTTTTCAAAAAGATGTGTAGGCAGTATCATATAGCTGATTCGTATTGAAGGGGCGATTGTTTTTGAAAAAGTATTAAAATATATAACCTTTTGATTGTAGTCAGTGCTGAACAAGGTGGGAATAGGCTTTCCGACAAAACGAAATTCGCTGTCATAGTCATCTTCAAGAATATATCTTCCTTCTTTTTCATTTGCCCATTTTAAAAGACTTTGTCGTCTGCCTACCGGCATTACTATTCCCGTAGGATAGTGATGAGCGGGAGAAATATGTACGATATCAGCCTTAGAATTTCGAAGACAGTTAACCGAAAGCCCCTTTGAGTCAAGATTGATATGCTCGCACATTATTCCGTTTATCCCGTAGATTTTTGAAACTTTTGTGTAACCCGGGTTTTCGACGGCGTAGGTTTTCTCTTTACCGAGGAGTTGGGTTATCAAGTTATAAAGATATTCGGTGCCTGCACCGATTACTATATTTTCACTATTTACGCTCATTCCTCGAAAATGAAAAAGATACTGTGCAATAGCCTCCCTTAATTCGAGAGAGCCGTTAAAATCAACAGGTTGAAGCAGCTTTTTATCTTGCTCTAAAATTATTTCTCGCATAGTTTTTGCCCAGACCGTAAAAGGGAAGCTCTCGGAAAATACCGAGTTTTGTTGAAAGTCCATTAAATATTCCTTTTGGGTTACTTGGGTTTTTCTTAAAGCCGGCATCTTTAAAGACCTTGTGTTTTTCTCTACCAGGGAAACGAAATAACCCTTTTTTTCAATTGCATAAACATACCCTTCGGCTATTAGCTGTGCGTAAGCGTTTTCAACCGTAATGACACTAACCTTAAGATGCTGTGAAAGGCTCCTTTTTGATGGCAAGCGTTCATCGTTTTTTAACCTTCCGCTGAGAATGTCATGTTTTATAAAAATATATAGGCTTTCATAAAGACTTGTTTTCGAATTACGCTCAAGATTATATGTAAGCATCGTGAAGCTCCTATCTGGTATTAATACATAACATTAATATGGTTATATCAATAATACCATATTTAATTATAATACATAATAAAATAATATCAAGAGGACAAGCAGCTTTCTAATAATATCTTCTTGTAATATCTTCTTGACATAATATCTTTGAGGTTATAAATATGAAGAGGAAGCTTAGAAAATTAGTCTTTTCAGCGTTATTTGCGGCATTAACATGTGCTGCGACGATTATCATACAAATACCCGCTTATATGAACGGATACCTAAATTTAGGAGATTGCTTCGTTTTGCTTTCGGGCTTTGTTCTTGGACCCTTGTATGGTTTTTGCGCTGCCGGAATAGGCTCTTGCCTTGCGGATATAATTACAGGTTACGGAATATATGCCCCCGCTTCTTTTTTAATAAAAGGCTTAGTGGCGTTAATTGCAATATATTTTTATAATTTACTGATGAAAGCTATCCCGAAATATAAAAGAACAGCAATAGTAGCAAGCTGTGTTGTTGCAGAGTTGTTTATGGTTATCGGTTATTTTTTGTATGCGTATCTGATTTTTCGTCAGGGCTTTTCGGCGGGGGTTGCGACAATACCCGGTAATCTGCTTCAGGGAGCTGTAGCGGTAATCGCATTTATTTTAATAAAGGAAACACTCGGACGAATCAAATACTTGAATATATTATCCGAATAGTTTACAAATTATATTTATTAAAAAGGAGAAAGTCCATGTTAAGGATAATTAAGGCGGCTGCTCAAAGAGCAACAGAGGAACTTTGTGAAAAAGCTAAATTAAAAAAAGGTCAAATAGTGATAGTCGGTTGTTCCTCAAGTGAAATAGCGGGGCACAGCTTGGGAAGCTTTTCAAGCCCCGAGGTAGGCAAAGCTGTTTTTGAAGGAATTATTGCGGTTTTAAATGAAAAAGATATTTATCTTGCCGCACAATGCTGTGAACACCTGAACCGTGCCGTAATAATTGAAAGAGAAGCCGTAAACGGCTTTGAAATCGTAAATGTTTTACCTGTGGTCAAGGCGGGCGGTTCATTTGCAACAGCTGCTTACAATGCTTTCAAGGACCCTGTGGCGGTTGAAGAAATTCAGGCGGATGCAGGTCTTGATATTGGAGGAACTCTTATAGGTATGCACCTGAAAAGGGTTGCTGTTCCGATGAGGCTTGATGTCAGGCAAATCGGAGAGGCACCGCTTAACGCTGCGCGCACGCGTCCGAAATACATCGGCGGACCACGCACATTATATGATGAGGACTTAATGTAGATAATACTTGTCGTTATATTTTTTGCTTTTCAAGCTTTTGTTTTGATGTTGAAAGAAGGCTTTTATATACCCTCATAGCTTCGTTGTTGTATTTAGCGAAATCTATTTTCATAGGCTTGATTCTTCCTTGCGCAAAATCATTCATTCCGCGGAGAATACCTTCAACACTGTTTTCGTAAAGGCAGCCGCCAAACTCGTTAACAAATCCGCGTATTCCTCTCACATCGGTTCCGAATGCCGGTAAACCGAGTACTGCGGCCTCAAAAAGCACAACGGGAAAGCCTTCATAATACGACGACAAGACGAATGCATCACACCTTTTTAAGATAGGCATCGGATTCATAATAGACCTTATAATAGTTATATCCTTAAAGGCGGGGGATGCTTTCACAAGTCGAAGCGTTTTTACGAATAAATTCCCATGACCGCCGATAATGATAAGCTTTGCATCCTTATTACTATCATGGAACCTTTCAAATGCGGCTATCAGTCGCTCATGACCCTTTTCCCTTGAAAAGCGCCCTATTGAAATAAATTTAATCCCGCTACTGTTTAATATTCCTTCAATTCCGCTCGGGCTTGATGTTATACAGTTTGTATCGCTTTCGAATGATATATTAAGCTTCGATTTATTTGCAATCCCGTCAGGGTCCTGAAAATTCGGAGCAACTACAATATTATCCTGCCTTTGACTGATTTTAAAGGTAGGCTCAAATAATTCCTTGCTGACAATAGCTACGGTATCATAATTCTTATAGGCGTTGTGTAGAACAGGGAGCTTTTGATTTTTCCTTTCCTTTATTTCCGATATCATATCGCTGTGAACATAAATAATGCGGTTACACTTAAAATATCGGAACATTTCGATAACATATTGTTCGTATCCGCAAAACTGTATTACATCCGAGAATTGCGTGTCCCCGAAATGTCTTGAAATCTCTCTTTCATATAAACGTTTTTGAAGGTTAAAAAGCTTTTTTGATTGTTTTCCGAGACTGCCCAATCCAAATTCAGCCAACAGCTCTGAAACAGTGCAGTTAATATCCGAGCTTATGGGTATAATACTAAACTCTTTTGGAATAATTGTTGCCCGGTCGGGCTTTTTTTTCAAAGCAGATTCCCTAAAGGAGACCACATAATTGTATTCCTCTTTATCAAGATGACACAGCATATTAAGAAATGCCGATGTTAAGCCATTTTTAGTAAGACCTCCGCCGTAAAGAAGAATACAATTTTTGCCGTTTAACGGACTTTTCTCTTCTTCACAAACCTTTTCACCTAAGAACACGTGTCTGCAAATTCTTCTTGCCGCATCCTTTTTCTCATAGGGACAATATGTCCTTAAAAATTCCGAGTCGTTGTAGTTTTTCGGCGAATTTATTTCATCAATGAGCCCGTCTACCGTTTTTGTAATGGGGAACGGTAAGGAGGAAAGCGGGACATATGTCCCGCGACTTTCCATATATTCCTCCAGGTCATATGCAAATAAGATTATTTTTCTGCCCGTTACCGCAAAATCATATAAGACGCTTGAGTAATCTGTAATGAGTATATCCGCGGCGCTTAGTATTTCATATGGCTCAAAGCCGTCCGGAAAATTTGCAATATGCTTGTATCCGGAAAAACAATCTTTTGCGTTCATTAGCGGATGCGTTTTTATATACATAATTTGATTATCAGAAAGCATATTATCAAGCTCATTAAAATATTCCCCAAGCTTTTCTTTTTGCTTATCCAATGAGATTTTTCGCAGCGTTCCGCGCCAGGTCGGCATATAAGCGATAACTTGCTTTTCCTTTAAACCGAGCGTTTCGCGCAGAGCATCGTTGCTCTCAAATAAAATACTGTTTCTCGGATACCCCTCGAGAAGAAAGGTACCTTTATAAAGATTTTCGAGTGAGTACGCTTTTATCATAATGTTCATCATGTATTTGTTTGGAAACAGAATATAATCCGACTGCAACAGATTTCTTGCTACATTCCCCATAGAGTAGATTTCTTTGTCGTTGTCCCTGCCCATATGTTTCAGAGGCGTTCCGTGCCATGTGTTGATATATATCTGTCCCTTTTTTTTGACATAACTTCTTTTATATGTGCTGTCATTGATTAAATACTTTGCTTTTGACATAAAGCAAAGACTGAGTAACGAATTGGCTTTTACTATCAGAACATTTTTGATTTTTAAGTGTTTTATTAATGACCTTGCGTATTGCTTTTTGTCCTTTTTAATTGAAAGTATAAATCGGAAGCCTCCGTATTCGGGCTTAGACAGCTCCTGCATTATACGCAGAACATTGCCTGCAAGCTCTGCTCCGTTTCGGGATTCAACCGCTACAAGCTTATCGTTTAAGGACCCCTTGTAATAAAAAAGGCAATAAACAGAGCTTATTATGCTGAGTCTTAATATTTTTAATATTTTAATCAGCTTTTTTTGCAGTAATGAGAGCTTCTTCATAGGCAACTCCTTTTTTGAAATTACATAAATATTATTGTGATTAGTTAGATTTTATATTCATATACAAAGAGAAAAGAGCCTTCCGCTTTTGCGGAAAACTCTCTTTATTCGGAATTTCTTAATTGTTAAGCTTTTTTATAAGAGCTTCGGCACCGGGGTCCTCGTTATTGATAACCCTGTATGCCGAAATAACACGCATACCTTCGTCAGATAAAGGGTCAAGGATGGGTATATCAAGTCCCGCCCCTAATGCAGCGGCAAGAAATACCGAGTTCAATAATTTTCTTGACGGCATAGGGAAGAATAAATTGCTGATTCCTAAAACCGTTCTTATCCCTAAAGTTGATTTAACAAGCTTAACCGATTTGAGTGTTTCTATCAATTCTACCTGATTTGTCAACGCCGTTAAGGTAAGGCAATCTATAATAACATCCTCTTTTTTCAAGCCGTAATCAAGAGCCTTGCTTAATATTCGCTTTGCAATAAGCAAACGACCCTCAGCAGTTTTCGGAATGCCGTTATCATCAAGTGTAAGGGCAATAACAGCGGCTCCGTATTTAACGGCAAGGGGTAATATAGTGTCAAGGCTCTCGCTTTTTCCGTTGACGGAGTTTATAACAGGCCTGCCGTTATAAATTCTAACAGCCGAGCTTAGGGCATTTAGATCAGCAGAATCAATAATAAGGGGCAGAAAGCAGACCGCTTGAATTTCCTTTACCAGCTCAGTGAGCGTAACGGACTGCTCACAATTTGCACTTGTCACATTGATTTCAAGTAAGTCCGCGCCCCGGTCCTCTTGTAAAAGAGCTTCGTCTATTGCTAAGGAATAGTTTTTTTCAACAAGAGCCTCTTGCAGATTTTCTTTGAAAGAAGGGTTTATCCTTTCGCCGACAACGGCAATTTTATCTCCCGTAAGGATAACCGATTTACGTCCGCTTGTGAATGCGGTGTAAGGCTTAACGGTATGCTTTTTAAATTCGCTTGCGTCAATTGCTCTCCTCATTAAAGCCGTATACTCGGGAGTGGTGCCGCAGCAGCCTCCCAAGACCGTTACACCCATATTGATAATCCCTTTTATAAACTCGTTATATTCGTGGGGTGAACATGGATACGAAGTTATGCCGTCAGTATTTACGGGCATACCGGCATTAGCCTGAATAATAACGGGAACGGTTGAGTACTTAAGGATATCCGAAACAATCGGAAGCATGCTTTCGGGACCTACCGAGCAATTTGCCCCAACTGCACTGACCCCGAGTGAGCATAACGTAATAGTAGCTGTAACGGCATCCGAGCCTAAAAACGTTTTGCCGTCAGGACCAAAGGTCATGGAAGCTATTACAGGTAAGCTGCAGCAGTCTTTAGCGGCAATGACAGCGGCTTTAGTTTCAAGAAGATCGGACATCGTTTCAATAATGATACAATCGATACCGGACTTTACCCCTGCGCTTATTTGCTCTGAAAAGACTTTTACCGCGTCATCAAAGCTCAACTCCCCCAAGGGCTCTAAAAGCGCACCTGTGGGACCCACATCAAGCGCGATATGTTTTGCTCCGGATAGCCTTGCGTTTTTTACGGCGGCAGAAACGATTTCAGCGACGTTGTATTTCCCACCCATCTTAAGTGAGTTGGCACCGAATGTATTAGTTGTTATAACATCTGCTCCGGCAAGCACATAATCTTTATGCACCCCCACAACCGTATCCGGTTCTGTTAGATTAAGAAGCTCCGGGATTTCCGCTGTATTCTGTGCTCGCTTTTGAAGCATTGTGCCCATTGCGCCGTCAAAGAGTATAAAAGAGTCAAAATTCATGGTGTCACCTTATTTCAGTTCAAGTATTTGTATAACACTGTGCTATAGATTATTGATAATATAATTATCATTATACCAAAATTTTCTTAAAAACTCAATACTTGTTTTTTTTATACATTTAACGGGAACCCCCGAGGTGTTTTATGTTGACAAAAAAAGCGTGTCGTGACATAATATACTGAATATAAAAGTCTTACGGAGGTATTTATGAAATCTGAGCTTCCAAAACAATACAATCCAAGGGAGGTTGAAGACCGCTTATATGAGTTCTGGACGGAAAAAGGGTATTTTCACGCAAAGCGTGACTCGTCAAAACAAACTTATACTATAGTTATACCGCCCCCAAACATTACCGGACAGCTTCACATGGGTCACGCTCTTGACAATACTCTTCAGGATATCCTTATACGCTTTAAGCGAATGCAAGGATTTGATACACTTTGGGTTCCGGGAACTGACCATGCCTCAATAGCAACCGAGGCAAAAATTGTAGAGTCTATGAAAGAGGAGGGTCTGACAAAAGAGGCGATAGGAAGAGAAGCCTTTTTAGAAAGAGCCTGGGATTGGAAGAAAAAATACGGCGGAAGAATTATTGAGCAGCTTAAAAAGCTCGGTTCCTCGTGTGATTGGGAAAGAGAACGCTTTACGCTTGACGAGGGCTGCAGCAAAGCTGTTACGGAGGCTTTCGTAAATCTTTATAATAAAGGGTATATTTACCGCGGTGAAAGGATAATAAACTGGTGTCCGCACTGCCTGACATCTATTTCAGATGCAGAGGTTGAGTATGAGCAGCAGGACTGCTCATTTTGGCATCTGCGTTATCCCTTATCAGACGGTAACGGTTATCTCGAGCTTGCTACAACGCGTCCCGAGACTGTTTTAGGAGATACGGCAGTAGCCGTAAACCCAAACGATGACAGATATAAAAGCCTTGTAGGCAAAACCGTAATACTTCCTCTTATCGGCAGAATAATCCCCATAATTGCCGATGAATACGTTGAAATGGATTTTGGTACAGGCGTTGTTAAAATTACTCCCGCACACGACCCGAACGATTTTGAGGTAGGCTTGCGACATAATCTGCCTATAGAAAGTTGCCTGACAGATGACGCAAGGATCACAAGCAATTACCCGAAATATGCAGGGCTTGACAGGTATGAAGCAAGAAAGGTTATTGTTAAAGATCTTCAAAATGAGGGAGCTCTCGTTAAAACCGAAGCCTATTCCCATAATGTGGGAACGTGTTACCGTTGCAATTGCACGGTCGAGCCAAAGGTATCAAAGCAATGGTTCGTTTCGATGAAGCCCCTTGCCGCTCCTGCAATTGACGCAGTAAAACGCGGTGATACAAAATTTATCCCGGAGCGTTTTGATAAAATATACTTTCACTGGCTTGAGAATATCCGCGACTGGTGTATATCCAGACAGCTTTGGTGGGGTCATCGAATTCCCGCCTGGCATTGTACAGAATGCGGTGAAATCATTGTTTCAAAAACCGAGCCCTCCGAATGCCAAAAATGCGGCGCGGCAGCTCTTGAAAGAGACCCGGATACGCTTGACACTTGGTTTTCATCCGCGCTTTGGCCGTTTTCTACTCTCGGCTGGCCTGAAAAAACGGCGGATTTATCCCATTATTATCCCACAAGCACTCTTGTTACAGGGTACGACATAATACCTTTCTGGGTCATGAGAATGATGTTTTCGGCCTTAGAGCATACGGGTGAGGTTCCGTTTAATACAGTCCTTATACACGGACTTGTGAGAGACTCCTTAGGCAGAAAGATGTCAAAATCCCTTGGCAACGGGATAGACCCTCTTGACATTATTGAGAAATATGGCGCAGACGCTTTGAGGTTTGCTCTTGCCACGGGTAACAGCCCCGGCAACGATATGCGTTTTTCGGATGAGAAAATTGAATCAAGCCGAAACTTTGCCAATAAGCTTTGGAATGCGTGCAGGTTTATTCTTATGAATTTGGATGAACATGAAAAGCCGCCGCATATTCCCGACGTCCTTGCTCTTGAAGACAAGTGGATTTTAAGCAGGTACTCTCGGCTTGTCAAGGGTGTTACGGAATCACTTGAAAGCTATGAGCCGGGAATTGCCGTTCAAAAGCTCTATGATTTTATTTGGGACGAATTTTGTGATTGGTATATTGAGCTTACAAAAGTAAGACTAGGCACAGAAAGCCAAAGCGACACGGCAAGGTCCGTTCTTATCTATGTTATGTCAAATTCGCTTAAGCTGTTACATCCCTTTATGCCCTTTATAACCGAAGAAATCTGGCAGACGCTGCCGCATGACGGTGAGAGCATTATGGTTTCTCCGTGGCCGCAATACGATGAAAAGCTTCTTTTTCCACAAGAGGAAAAATCGTTGGAGCGTATTATGACGGCAATTAAGGCAATACGAAACCGAAGAGCTGAAATGAATGTTTCCTTGTCAAAAAAGGCGCAATTTTTTATTGACACCAAGTATTCGAAGGATTTTGAAAAGGGTGCGGTTTTTATGACCCGTCTTGCAGGTGCATCCCGAGTTACGGTAGGCGAAAACTTTGATATTCAATCTGCTGTCAGTGTAATTACGGACAGCGCGAAAATATTTATCCCCATGGGCGAGCTGATTGATATCGAAGAAGAGAAAGCAAGGCTTAACAAAGAGCTGCTGTCAACGGAAAAGGAAATTGAAATACTCTCAAATAAGCTCAACAATTCGGGATTTATATCAAAGGCACCGAGTAATGTCGTTCAGTCTCAACGGGAAGCCTTGGAAAAGAACACAGCCAAAAAAGCCATGCTGTTGGAAAGCTTATCAAACTTATGACTTATAATGACTCTGTTTCGTTTGTTCATTCATTACTGAAATTCGGTATTCGTCCGGGGCTTTCCCGGATGAATACTCTTATGTCTTACTTGGATAACCCTGAGGCGGGGATGCCGTTTGTTCATATAGCGGGAACAAACGGTAAAGGCTCTACCGCAACGGCATTAGCCTGTATATTAAGCGATGCCGGATATAAAACGGGATTATATACGTCTCCTTATGTTGTTCATTTTCTTGAAAGAATACAGATAAACTCAAAACCGATATCTGAAAACCTTTTTGTTAAAGCAATAACCGAAATAGTCCCGTTTTTAGAAAAAATGAGGGAGAACGGCGATGAGATTACCGAGTTTGAAATTATAACCGCTGCAGCTTTTTTATGCTTTAAGCGGGAAAATTGCGACATTGTCGTGCTTGAAACGGGATTGGGCGGAAGACTTGATGCCACGAATGTCATCCGGGAGTCCTTAATTGAAATTATTACCTCACTGTCTCTTGAACACACTGATATTTTGGGCGATACCATAGAAAAAATCGCATATGAAAAATCCGGTATTATTAAGGAAGGGACAACCGTGATTTGCGCTTATGGTCAACAGGAGGCTGCTGTTTCCGTTATCAAAAAAACGGCAGAGCAACGCAATTGTAAGCTGATTATTCCCGATAGCCGGGGCATTCAAATAATAAAAAGTGATATATTCGGGACGGATTTTGTTTTCGAGAACTCAAAATTCACAATTAATATGGCAGGGGAGCATCAGGTTAAAAATATGACTTGCGCTATTAAGGCGGCGCAAATACTTAATAAAAAAGGCTTTATTATTTCTGAGAAAAATATTCAAAACGGCATATCAAAGGCTTTCCTCCCTGCGAGAATTGAGGTGCTAAGCAGGAGTCCGCTTGTAATTCTTGACGGCGGACATAATCCCGACGGAATAGGTGTGCTTGTTAAGTTATTGAAGGATTCTGTCCGCTTTGATAAGCTGACGGTTATAATCGGAATGATGTCCGATAAAGCTGTCGACGAATGCTTAAAGAAGCTCGGCGATATTGCAGATAGATTTATTTGTGTCACACCTGAAAATCCAAGAGCGTTAAAAGCTTGCCGACTTGCTGAATTTGCTGCAAAACATTGCTTTGATGTGACCTGCAAGGAAAAGATATCGGATGCTTATCCGGAGGTAATAAGCACTCTTAAACAAAACGATGTCCTGCTTATTACAGGCTCGCTCTACCTTGCGGGGGAAGTTAAACAAATTTCATCTTGAAGCAACTGATTTTTAAGGGACAAAGGGGGAAAAAGCCTCTTTTTTATTTTTTTAAAAATAATTTAACGATTTACTTGACTACCACGCTAAAGTATGCTAAAATCAAACGAGTTAAAGGGGAGTACGGTTATGAACGGGTTTTGTATTGAGAGCGGCGAGAACGCAGTACTTAAGCTTACTAATCTTTATGAAAAGTACGGTTACGGTAAATTCAAGATGAGTAAATTTGAGGAATATGATTTATATGCGGAAAACAAAAGCTTTCTTAAATCAGAAAATGTGATAACATTTTCTGACTTAAGCGGCAAGCTTTTAGCCTTAAAGCCCGATGTAACTCTTTCTATAGTTAAAAATGTTAAAAGCTCGGCACAAATGCCCTATAAGCTTTATTACAATGAAAAGGTTTACAGAGTTCTCAGGGAGTCTAAGGATTATAAAGAAATTACTCAAGTTGGTCTTGAATATATCGGACAAATAGATTTGTATACCGTTTTTGAAGTACTCTCTCTTGCCGTCCAAAGCCTTAAGGCTGTAAGCACAAGCTATATTCTTGATATTTCAAATTTGCGTTTTATAAACGGACTTCTTGATGAGACGCCGCTTTCGGCTGCTCAAAGAGAGAAGATATGCGAGCTGATTTCACATAGGAGCGCTCATGAGTTACAAGCGTATTGCTCACAGTGCGATATTAAAACTGCTCTTATATCAAAAATATCCGCTTTATCGGGTATTTACGGCAGCTTTGAAAAGGCGCTTACCTTAGCTAGAGGGCTTGTGGTTAATAAATCAATGAGCGAGGCATTGACAGAGCTTGAAAAGGTATATGAACTGCTTAAAGGCTTTGGAATGGGCGAATGTGTAAATCTTGATTTTTCGATTGTAAACGATGTTAGCTACTATAACGGGATAATATTTCAAGGCTTTATCGAAGGGGTTCCCGCTGTCGTGCTTTCGGGAGGCAGATACGATAATCTCCTGAAAAAGTTGGGCAAAGATTCACAGGCAATCGGTTTTGCGGTATATACCGATATTCTTGACAGTTACTTTGTTTCGGACGATCCCTATGATATTGATTGCGTACTCCTTTACTCTGACAATGACGACGCATTTTCAGTAGGGAAAGCAGCTGCCGCTATATTATCAAAAGGCAAAAGTATAAGCGTACAAAAGAACATCGTAAAGGATATTAAAGCTAAACAATATTACAGGATTAAAAACAGGGAGGCTGTTGAAATTGTCTGAGCTTCTTAATATAGCCTTACCAAAAGGTCGTCTCGGAGAAAAGTCTTATGCACAGTTTGATAAAATAGGATATTCCTGTCCGGAAGTACTCGAAAACAACAGGAAGCTGATATTCGAAAACGATGATTTGGGTGTAAGGTATTTTTGGGTAAAGCCCTCTGATGTCGGCAAATATGTTGAAAGAGGAGCTGCCGATATTGGGGTAGTAGGCAAGGATATTCTGCTTGAGTATAGACCCGATGTCTATGAGCTTTTTGATTTGGGAATGGGCAAATGCCGAATGGTAGTGGCAGGCTTTGCGGGAAGTAACAAAATAACGAAACGTGCTCTTCGGGTCGCAACGAGCTTTCCGAATATAGCTCGGGATTATTATTCAAAGCAAAGCCGTGAAATTGATATTATTAAGCTTAGCGGTTCGGTTGAAATAGCGCCTCTTTTGAAAATGGCGGATGTAATAGTAGATATTGTAGAAACAGGTACCACATTAAAGGAAAACAATCTTGAAGCGCTTGAGGATATAGTGGAAATAAGTGCACGTCTTATAGCAAACAAAGTAAGCTTTAAGTTTAAGAACAAAAAAATAGATGAAATAATCAGCAAGCTGAAGAGCGGGGTATAGAATGATTAAAATATATAATTATAATGAAATTAATCAGGATGAAATTATTAGAAGAAGTAAAACGGATATTGATGTCGGCAGTATAGTTTCCGACATAATATCGGATGTAAGGTCAAGGGGGGACAAAGCACTTTTCGATTACACGGAGCGTTTTGATAAGGTAAAGCTTAAAGCTCTTGAAGTGACGCAAAGCGAGATTGACAACGCTTTTTCACTTTGTTCGGACGAGTTGATAAATGCCTTAAAAGAGGCAAAGCATAATATAATTGAATACCATAAAAACCAACTTAAAGACGGCTTTTGCGTAAGAAAAGAAAACGGCGCAGTCCTCGGGCAGAAGGTGTTACCGCTAAAAAGCGTTGGAATTTATGTGCCCGGAGGAACCGCCAGCTATCCATCCTCTGTACTGATGAACGCAATACCCGCAAAGCTTGCGGGCGTACCGGAGATAATAATGGTAACTCCTCCTTCAAAAGATGGCGGGATAAAGCCCTCCGTATTGTGCGCCGCTGAAATTGCGGGAGTTGACAGAATATTCAAAATAGGGGGAGCTCAAGCCGTAGCCGCCTTGACATTTGGAACCGAAAGCGTGCCAAAGGTTTTTAAGATAATAGGACCCGGAAATATTTTCGTGTCGGAAGCGAAGCGTCAGGTCTACGGGAACCGGATCGTGCT